>JAFMHF010000122.1 GCA_017854655.1 Puniceicoccaceae bacterium
CATCTTGGAGCGAAGGGGACTGACTGTGAGTGTGCAACGATCAAAACGCCATGCAGCCGCTTGACTTAGAAATCCAGAGGCTCTGCTGGTTCCTCCCTCTGACTGATGCATACTCTTCGGTTCACTATCGTGGTCTGTCACCTATAATGCTTCGCGTGTTTTTGGCGTCACTTCGCGGGCAAAATAGATTCCAACTTCATGAGAAGAGGAGTGGAGTAGAACCCTCTGGTGGTCGCACGAGGGGAATCATGCGCTGAGGCATGGCGACTGGAAGCTGGTAAAAACCAAAAAGGGTAAATGGGAGCTGTTCAATCTGGCTGAAGATCGTGCAGAAACCAAAAATCTGGCGGCACAACATCCCGAGAGGGTCATGCAGTTGAAGACGCGATGGGAAAGTCGGGTGGATGAATTCAGGGCAACTAAGAAGCTGAAATGATGCCCGTCTGCCGCAGTTCAGCCGCAGTCTACCGCGTGGAGCGAAGCTCTTTACGCGGTGCGCGTAGCGTTTTACGCTGCGGTATGTGAATCATACAGCTTACGCACAATGCCATTGCATCGTAAATTTTCTACAACCGCGGTTGTAAAAAATAGCAGAGCCTTCGCACCTCGTCATCCGTGTGTATCTGTGCCAATAATATCAGTTTGGTGCTTTATCCGTCATTCTAGCTGAAATGGTTAAAGCCTAGAATTAGTGTGTAACGCGGTGCAAATAAAGACGCTATGTCACGCAAATGCGTGATATCATATTGTGTCCTGAATCTGTATAATAGCTTTTTTGAGACTTGCTCTGTAATTTTGCAGAGTCTCGATCTGACATAGAATACTTAAACTTCATCCCATGAAACGTAGGAACTTCCTCAAAACCGCAGCAGCCGCCAGTGCGGGAGCTTTTGTCTTACCTCGATTCTCGATCGGCCAACCCGGCCCGTCCGCAAATAGTAAGCTGAATCTCGCACACATCGGTGCCAGTAATATTGCTGGTATGGCGTATAACGGCACTAGGGACGAGAATGTCGTCGCCCTGTGTGACATCGATGCTCGGAAGTTTCCGGGGGGAAAGCGAGGGGCATGGGCTGGGACGGTTCCAAGATTTGATGATTTCCGCGTGATGCTCGACAAGCTGGGCAAAGAGATTGACGGCGTCTGTATTAACACCCCCGACCACACGCACTTCAATGCCACGCTCGCTTGTATGGAGCGCGGGATTCACGTCTGCACCCAGAAGCCATTGACCCATAATATCTGGCAAGCGCGCACGTTGCGTAAGGCTAAGGATAAATATAAAGTTGTCACCAATATGGCCAACCAAGGCCACACCTATGATGGCATCCGCAAGATGCGCGAAATGTATGAAGCGGATTGCTTTGGCCAGGTAAGCGAGGTGCACCTGGGGTTTAATGGGCCCGAATGGAATAGCCGCTATTTTAAAAAGCCGGCATCCATGCCTATGGCAGCAGAAGCGATTCCGGCTGAGGTGAACTGGGATCTATGGCTCGGCCCTCAAGCTGAGCGTCCTTATAATAGTTTATACCATCCTAACCGGTGGCGCGGATTTAACGATTTTGGCACGGGGCAATTCGGCGATTGGTTTTGCCACATCGGCGATGGGCCGGTTTGGGTGCTCGATTTGTATGAGCCGACCGTGATCGAATGTGTTGAGCGTGGGCCGTCGGTGGAGGGAATGATTCCAGACTACAGTGTCGTGCGTTTCGATTTTCCCGCACGTGGCAATAAGGCCGCATGCTCGATGTTTTGGTATGATGGTGCGCTGAACGGCGGCACACCGATCAAATCGCCGAATGACTGGGGCTGGGGCAAGATTCCTGACAAGGGCTCCTTCTGGTATAGTGATAAGGGCAATGCGTTCCTTGACGAGCGTTCTAACAATCCTCGCTTCACCGTTAAAGAACAAGCGCGTGCTTTTAAAGAAAGTGGCGGTGTTCCCGAGACATATGCTCGTGTCAAAGGTGGGCCACATCGCGAGTGGGTACGTGCGATCAAGGGCGAGGGACCGGAGTGCGGTTCGAACTTTGATTATGCCGCGCCGATGTCGGAAGTCGCGTTGCTGGGTGTACTTGCGCAGCGCTTTGGTGGACGTATTGAGTGGGATAGCAAAAATATGCGCATCACCAATCGCCCAGAATTAAATCTCTTTGTTAAGGAACCCGCTCGTGCCGGCTGGGAGGCCGGTGAAGATCTATGGCGCTAGCTCGGCCATCGGATCTTAACTGCTGTAGTCATCCTCTATCATGAAAACTTATCCTCTGTTTATTTCTGCTGTTTTGCTGAGCGTCTCGACTGTAGTAGTCTTTGCCCAGAGCATCGGTGATGCGCCATCGGATGCAGTTGTGTTGTTTGATGGCACAGCCGATTCGTTGGCTAACAATTGGCGTCATGCGAGACCTAAGGCAAAACGTAAGGGCGATTGGATTGTTGAGGATGGTTCTATGCTTAGAATGCGCGGTGCAGGTCACATCGAGACGGTGGCTCAGTTTGGCGATTGTCAGTTACACATTGAATGGTCGCATACGAAGCAATCATCCAAAGAGGGACAGAAACGTGGTAACAGCGGAGTGTTTTTTCCCGGAGGGATCGAGATACAGGTGCTCGATAATTACAATAACCCGACTTACCCCGACGGCTTTGCCGGCGCGGTCTATGGGGTGATGCCGCCTGCCGCCAACGCACTGCGTGCACCGGGGCAATGGCAGAGTTATGATATTATTTACCGTCGACCGATCGTGCGCGACGGTGTGGTACTCGATCAAGGTTCGATGACTGTATTGGTCAATGGTGTGGTGGTGCAAGACAGCACCCCGTTGGATGGCGGCGGCGGTCATAAAGAGCGCAAGGCATTGAATCATGCATATCCAGATGCGGGACCGTTGCTCTTGCAGGATCACGGCAATCCCGTGCACTTTCGAAATATTTGGTGTCGTCCTTTGCGGCCACGCCCTGCGGAAAAATAGAGGTGTCCTTATGAAAAAAACAGTGAAAATTTATCTGCTGCTGGCAGCCGGTCTGGCGCTGACAGTATTTGCCCAAGGCTCGCCACGAACCTATGAGATATGGGAACCTGAACCCGCGCCGAACCGCGGCAGGAGTCAGTGGGAGGCGACCAAGGACAGTAAAAGACCAAAGTCCTATGACCGAGACTGGGAACGCTGGTCTTACCCGATTGGTAATGGCTATACGGGAGTCAGCATCTTCGGCCGGACGGATACCGAGCGTGTTCAGATTACCGATAAAACCCTTCACAATAAGGGGATTTACGGCAAGGGCGGCCTGACCAGCTTCGCCGAGCTCTTTCTCGATTTCAATCAGACCGAGGTGAAAAACTACCGGCGCTCACTCAACCTGAACGAAGCCATTGCGCATGTTTCTTATAAGAAAGACGGGGTGACCTATCAGCGCGAGTATTTTGCCTCCTATCCGGACAATGTGGTGGTCATCCGGCTCACCGCCGATCGGAAGGGTGCGCTCTCCTTTACCGTGCGTCCCGAGATCCCCTATCTTGAGCTCAAGCAACGCAATGGCAAGATCACGGCAGCGGGAAATCTGCTGACTCTCAAGGGATCGATGCCTATATTTAGCTGTAACTACGAGGGGCAAATCCAGGTGCTCAACGAAGGCGGCTCGGTGAGCGCTGATGCTAAAAAGGGAACCCTCGAAGTCAGCAAGGCCGATGCGGTCACGCTACTGATTACTACCGGCACCAACTACCGTCTTAGTCCGAAGACGTTCAGTCATGCAG
>JAFMHF010000051.1 GCA_017854655.1 Puniceicoccaceae bacterium
TAACGCTGAAGGGCAGGAAAATGGCTTTTCAGTGCTCTGGTGCAAGGAAAAAGTGTGTATTTTGCTGAGGGCGAGTTAGGCAGCGCGTGCGCTTCTATCGCCTCGTGAGTGGCGGGCTAAAAGATTTCCCCAGTAATTGACGGTGAACCTTATTTTAACTGCCACTGGGCAAATTGAAATTCGGGTAAATCTGCGTTGCCAATCTGGGTGGCGAGCTTGAGGAGTTCGGTGGTTTCGGTGCTGTGCCCTTTGAGGCGTTCATGCTGAGCGAGCCAGTAGGCGGCTTCGCAAATTTGCTGTTGGGCACCCGCGGCTGTTGCGGCGCGCCCGGCGGCGTCGAGCACGGCTTTGCGGTCGAGTTCACCTTGGATGTAGCCGAGGAAGTCCTTGAGTGCTGCTGAGGCGTCGCTGGCTTTAATCCGCTCACTTAGTTGCAGGGCTGCGTGGTTGGCATCGGCTGCGGCCCCGAGTGTATATTCGAGGTACCAGGCGGACTCATTGGTCTGCTCGGGCACCAGTGCCAGATAGCGGTCGAGTGCGCTGCGGGCGGTTTTCGGGGCGCTGATGTTGTAGGCCAGTAGGGCATGCAACAGTTGTATGCCAGGGTTTTCAGGCAGTAGTTGTGCGCTGAGTCCGATCGATTGCTCGGCGGCGACGAGATCGCCTTGTTGAAAGCGAATCAGGCCAAGGCTGTAGGTCAGTGCGGGGTTGCCGGGATCTAGGATCAGCGCGCTTTCGGTGTCGGCTGCCGCGCCTTGCAGGTCGCCCAGTTTGCGCAGTAGCGAACCACGTAGGGCCAGTGTTTCGGCTTGTTTGGGCTGAATGCTGAGTGATTGGTTCAATGCGCTCAGTGCGAGTGCCGTGGCGTCGTCGCTCAGGTGGGCGCGGCCGAGCAGGCTCCATGCCTCGGCGGAGGGGCTGACGCGGTTGAGCGTGATGGCTTCGAGGGTGGTAATCGCACGTTTAGTTTGTTTGGCGCGTAGCAGTGTGCGGCTGGCTAGAATCGCTTCCTCTGCGGTCTCGGGGCGGAAGCCACCGTCAAGTGCCTTGAGGATTTCCAAATCGCCGTCGGCTCTGCGGCCGGTCTGGTCGAAACAGACGCCGTGGTAAAATTCGAGCGAAGCACGTAGCTTGGTTTGACCATCGGGCAGCAACCGTAGCGCGCTTTCAAATTTTTCACGTGCGGTGCCGGCGCGGCCTTTGGCGAGTGCAGTGCGGCCTTGCAGATAGAGAGCGATGTCCTGTAGCTCAGGATTTGCGGCGATGGGCTCGACAATCCCTTGCAGTGAATCCCATCGCTCAGCGCTGGCGTAGAGTGAGGCGAGGGTGACGTATGCCTCTAGATTGTCGGGTTGTTGATTGGTGATCAGTTGCAGGTCTTCGATCGCTTCGTCAACTCGGCCTGCTTGGGTGAGCACGCGAGCGCGCATCATGCGCAAGGCAGTACGCTGCTTGAAGCTGGCCTCACCTAGTTGCTGTTGGTGCACCTCAAGGGCTTGAGTGATGGCATCGACCGCTGCGTCCGTGTCGCCCTGATTGAGGGCATTACCAGCTTTTTCGAGATACGCTTCGCTGGCGAGTTCGAGGCTGATCGCTGCGGTTTCGGGATTGTCTAGGTAGATCTGATTGAACGTTTCGGCTGCGGTATCCCAATCGCCTTCAGCCATCAGCAGGAGGCCGAGTAGTTTGCTCGCTACGCGGTAGTCGTCGCCGTCGATTGGCGCGGCTTGCATGACCTGCTCAATAAGGGCGATGGCATCGTCGCGGCGGTTCATATTACCCATTACGAGTGCTTTGAGCAGCAAGTGCTCTAGAATTTCGGGTTCGAGCGAGATGGCGTGATCGGCCGATTCGAGTGCGACTTGCGGCTCGCCTTGATCGATTTTAATCCGAGTTTTAAGTGTCAGTGCGGGCACGTAGTCCGCATCGAGTTTGAGCATTTGCTCGACGTTGTTGGCAGCTCCCTTGAGGTCGCCGATCAGGTAGTTGCCTTCAGCAATACCGTAGTAGAAATCGATGCGCGTGGCGTCTGATTTTGCCTGCAGCGTGCAAAGTGACAGCAAGAGCAGAGTGATAAAGATGCGAAAGCGCGGAGGCATGGCGATAATATGAGTGCGGACCTACGTTTTCTACACCCCTTTGTCGCGGGCGGCGCGTTCGACGCGTCTGACGAAGTCTTCGAGATTGTTGTCGGACTCTATGTAGAGTGCGCGGCGTAGGAGTGGCAGGGAGGCTTGGTAATCGGTATTGGCGACCAGTGCCTGTGCATGGGCGATGAGTGCTTTGCGCTCAAAGGCTTCGATCTTCTCGGCTTGTTCGAAACGATTGATCGCTTTGGGCAGTTGGTCTTGGGCGGCGTAAATATTGCCTAGTTCGATGAGGGCTTCGCCATTGAGTGCGTCGCGCACAATGATTTGCTTGAGCGCGGTGATGGCGGTTGCAGTGTCGGCTTCGGCGTGGGCTATTTTTGCTTCAAGAGTAAGGAGTTTGAGGTCGTTGGCATCGCTTAGCTGGTCGCCGAAGCGTTCGCGGGTGCTACTGATCATCGTCTTGCCTTTGACGAAATTACCGCTGCGTGTGAGGATATCTGCGGCGCGGATCAGTGATTGACTGTCGTTGTTATTGGCGACTTTTAGTGCGGCTTGATAGGCATCGAGGGCGAGGCTTGGCGCAGCGTTATTGATGTAAATGTCGCCGAGTAGAATGAGGGTCGCGTGTTCGGCCTTACCCATGCGGCGGACGATCTCGATATTACCTGCGGCGGCCATTGGCTGTTGCTGGCCGAGGTAGGCGTTGCCTTGTAGCAACCAGAAGTCAGCACGGTTGGGATGGAGCTTAATCAGTGTATCAAATAGGGCGATGGCGTCGGCGTAGCGTTGAGTCTCCATCAGGCAGCGTGCGAGACCGAGCTTCCAGTCGAGCGTATCTGGCTGCATCAGGATCGCTTGACGATAGGCGGTTTCGGCAGGGTAGTAGAGCTGTTGGGATAAATAGCAGTAGCCGAGTAGGCCGTAGGAGCGGCCGTCGATTGCGCCAAGTTCGATGGCTTTAGAGATGGTTTTGATTGCCGGCTTATAGTTGCCGGACTGCACTTGGACGAGGCCGAGGTTCTTATAAGCGCGGCGAAAGTTGGGGAATTTACTCGTTGCTTGGGTGTAGCATTTCTCGGCGTTGGCGAGGTTGCCATCTTGGAAATAGAGATTAGCGAGGATAAAGTCGAAGGCGGCGCTGGTCTTCGGTTTTATCTGTGGCTGCAGTTCTTTGATGGCGGCTTTCGGGTTTGATTTGAGCGCATCTATCAAGTTGCGCAGTACGAGTCTCTCATCGTTCGAGATGGGGGGCTCATATTCGGCGAGTGCGCGGTAGCTGCCAGTGAACGATTTAATAAAGGCGGGGTCGTCCCACATGTCCTTGGTTGGGTCGGGGATCGCGTTGAGCGTATTGATTAAACCGATACAGAGTGTGAGGCCGAGGAATAGGTGTTGGAAGCTTTTCATGGGAAGAGGATGTCTCGTTCTAAATGTCGATATTTATCGCTTCGTGGAGAAGTTAATGGATTTCGCTCCTGCAAGCTTGGCTTCGCCATAGACGCGTGCAAACACACCGTGGCTGGCACCTTGGTCGGCTTGGATAATGACAGGAATGTCTTCCTGGAGAGTCAGGCGTTTGACGATCGGAGCGACGCCACTGACGCCGATATCGCGGCCGCCGTAGATCACTTTGTTGTTCGCGGTGACGGCGATCAGAATACTGTTTTTCTCAAGTTGTATCGCGGCGGACGCTTCAGGTTTGTTGACCTCGACGCCGGTCTCTTCGACGAACACGGTGGTAACAATAAAGAAGATCAACAGGATGAAAACCATATCGATCATCGGTGAGAGGTTGATCTCGACCTCGTCTTGATGTTCGGATGCTAGATTGCGGCGCATGGTTTAAAAGGAGTTAGAAGCTAGGAGCTAGAAGTTAGGCTCGTTGGGCTTGATCGTTTAAAAGTGGGGACAGTTTAAAGGTGGGAAAGTAGGAAGGTGGGAAAGTATGAAAGTGGGAAGGGAGCAAAGTTTAAAGGTGGGACTGTCTAAGAGTAGGAAGGTGGGAAAGTTTGGGATTCTTAATCGTAATCTTGCTCTTAATCATAATCGGAAGTGTTTTCTGTGAGAGTGAATTCGGAGATTAGGATTAGGATTAGGATTAGGATTAGGATTATATTTTCCGTTTTTCAGCGTTTCTGTTTTTCTAATGATCAGTCGAGTTTCAGCTTGGTGAGGCTAAGTGCTTCGATACGCGCGAGGGCAGCTTCGACTGCGTGCTTGCGGCGGCGTATGATGAGGACGAGAAAGATGCCTGGTAGTGCAATAAAAAGGCCAGTTTGGGTGGTGATGAGTGCTTCGGATATGCCGGCGGCGACCATGGCTGCTGTTTCGGCACCACCGCCGCTGGAGATTGCTGCGAAGGTGCCGAGCATGCCGATGACAGTGCCGAGTAAACCCATGAGTGGGGCCGCTGCGACCAGCGTATTCAGAAATGTCATTCGGCGCTCGATCGTATGCAACATGCTTTGGCGCACTTCCTCGAAGCGGCTACGCAGGTGTTTGGACTCGGAGATGTTTTCCTGGGTGTAGCGAATGATTTCGCCGGCGCGCCCTTTGGCTTGCGAGGGATCGTAGATCCAGCTGGTCCATTCGCTCTCGTGTCCCAACTGGATATTACCTTTACGCAGGAAGAGTAATAGCTGAATGCCGGTTGAGTAAATGAGCACGGCGAGCAGTGCGAGTGGGATCATTACCCATCCGCCGCTTAACCAAATACCTGTGATTTTTTCGAACATCGAAAACGGCTGCGAACTTTAGTCCTTATTGTGGCGAGTGGCGACGACCCCATTGATGAAGCCGACTGCGGTCTGCTCCATGTCGCCGATCTTTTGGCGAGCCATGCGTGCGAGTAGTCCGTGCAGAATGAGTGCGGGGATGGCGACAATCAGGCCGAGTTCAGTCGTGACGAGTGCTTCGGAGATACCGGACGAGAGGCTCTTCGCATCGCCGGTGCCGAAGATGGTGATCAGGTTGAAGGTCTTAATCATACCGGTGACGGTGCCGAGTAGTCCGAGTAGTGGTGCAGCGGCAGCGGTCAGCGCAATGAAGGGTAGGAAGCGTTCGAGCTTCGGGCGCACGGCGAGAATCTTTTCGTAAAGAATTTCTTCAAGCGTGCCGCGTTTCTCGTCGGCATATTCGACGCCGACAGTGAGGAGTGCGCCGCCGGCTCCGGGAATGGTTGCAGCGGCGGTTTTTGCTTTGGCCAGATCGCCGTTGGCGAGTTCGGTAAGCACGAGCTGCACGTCTTCTGGCTGAGGTGTTTTGAAGCTGGTGACTTCGAAGAACTTGAGAATGCCAAGTAGTAAGCAGATGCCACCTAGGGCGATGATGACGCCGCCGACGCTGCCACCTTTGGCTAAGTGCTCTGCAATGCTATCGTTGCCTGCTTGAATCTTGAGTGCTTTGCCGAGTGTGGCATCGGCGGGGATTTGGCCAGTGCCGCTCTCTATGAGTTGACGAATGCCGATCGAGAAATCACCTGGCACTGCGATGGCGGCTTCGGCGGCGTTGAGCTTATTGTACGTCACACCAGTGAGCTCAGATTGTTTGGACGCGAAATAGACTGTCGGCCCGAATACGGCAAAAGTCCCTGCTTCGATTTCACCAGTGGGTGCGAGGGCGCGGCCCTCAAAGGTGTAGCCGCCGACGAGTTGCTCTAGGCGATTCAAGGCGACGCCAATGACATCGATTTGTTTTTCGAAACGCTCGCTGGTCGACAGGTCGGAGTCTTCGAGTGCGAGGCGTGCTTCTTCGGCGGTTGCTGAGTAGAGTTGCGTCTCGCTGTAGTCGATACGTGTCTCGAAAGAGCGTACGAATTCGTCCAGCAGGCTGCCGGTGTATTCGTTTTGCGATTGAATCGCTTCGACTTGCTCGCGCAGACGATTGAGGCCGAGGTCGCTGTTGTCACGTAGGCGTCGCAGGCGATTGAGCTCATCACTCTTTTGGCGGACATCGTTTTCGAGTTTGGATACCTCGCTGATAAGTGGGATTTTTTCGGAAGCGATGGCATCGCGCACTAAATTAAGTGCGTCGAGCGAGGCTTTTAAATCGACGTCGGCTTGGTTGCTGGCGGCATCAAACGTCTGAGCATGTGCGCTGCATGGCCAGACGAGAGCGGCCAGTGCGAGAGCGAGGAGCGTTTTGGGTATGGCGTGCATGTTGATCGCTTATAGAAAGGCTTTAGTTGATGCGGGCTGGGACTTCAACGAACTGGATATCTGCACTGCCTTCATAGACGGCTAAGAGCTGTTTAATTTGTGGTCCAGCACCTTCGATTTGTGGCCATTCCCAGCCGTCGGCTCCAGGGTAGCCGATGCCTGCGTATGCACCCGACGCGTCGACGTAGTAGGCCATTGCCAATCCCCAGTAGAGAGTACGCACTTCGATGATTTTACCGTCTTCGAGCTCGCGGGATTCGCTGGTCTGAGTGATGGTGGCGTTAAACTTGTCGGCTTGGCTGAGTATGCCGACGATGTTTTGCACGCGCTCGCCGAGTGAGAGTTTGGTGTGGGCGGAGTCTTCGGGTAGGCGGCGAATGAGCGGCTTGATCTTTTCGACCAGTGGCGTCGGCAGGATCTTAACGACGCGCTTTATCTGCACTTCGAGTTGTTGAATACTGCCATCGATGGCCGCAGTGGCGTCTGCGAACATTTCCTTTTGAGCGGTCAATTGAATGCGGTCTTCGTCCGCTGCGGTGGAAGAGTTTTTGAGGTCTTCGAGTGCTGTTTTGAGGCGCTCTAGCTCACTGCTAAGGAGCTTCTGCGTGTCCGATAAGATCGATTTTTCTAGGCGCCAATCGCTTTTTTCTTTAGAAGTAATCTGCTTGGTCTGCACCCATTGATCGAGCACGTCGCGTGTCGATTCTAAGTTGATTTGTGCATGCAGGTAGAGTGTCGAGAGGCAGGCTCCGAGAGCGACTCTAAATAGAAGTTTGATTTTCATGACGTGCTTATGGCAGAATGTGGCAAGCGATGGGAGTTCAATATATTCCCGAATCTAACAATTATATCAGATGTGAGATGCCCTGAGTTTTCACATGGATTACAATCTGAGCCGACAGCTTTAAAAAAAATCAACTCGTGGAAGTGTCGGTTGCGTCATCTTCTTATTCGCTCTCGTCGCTGCCGATTTCAGCGAAGCGCATGACCTCTTCAAGGGTCGTGGTGCCTCTTTTGATGTGCTCCCAACCGCTTTGTTGCAGCGAGCGCATGCCTTGTTGGATTGCAGTCTCGCGGATCGTGCGCGATGACTCGCGCTTTACAATATGCTCGTGGATCTCTTCGGACATGCGGAGAATTTCGAAGATCGCGACACGGCCACGGAAGCCGAGCTTGCGGCAGCGCTCGCAGCCGACCGCTGCTTTGGCTTGGTTGCGGAACTGCGCCTCGTTGCGATCAATGCGCATGGTGGTGAGGCAGCTCTCAATGTGGTGCTGCTCGTAGTTGGCTGGTTGCGCACAGTTGGGGCACAGGCGGCGTACGAGTCGTTGCGCGATGATCATCTCCACGGAGGAAGCGATCAGGAAGGGCTCGATGTCCATATCGGTCAGACGGGTGAGTGCGCCGGGTGCATCGTTGGTGTGCAGTGTACTGAGCACGAGGTGACCGGTCAGTGAAGCGCGGATCGCGATGTCGGCGGTCTCGCGGTCACGAATTTCACCGACCATAATAACGTCGGGGTCTTGGCGCAAAACGGCGCGTAATGAATGAGCAAAGGTAAGACCGATGTCAGCATGCACCTGTGTCTGATTGACGCCGGGCACCTCATACTCGACTGGATCTTCGACGGTGATGATGCGGCGCTCCGGGCGGTTGATTAGACGAATGAAGGCGGTGAGCGAAGTGGATTTACCCGAACCGGTCGGGCCGGTGACAAGCACGATGCCGTGCGGTGCGGCAAGGGTGCGGGTGACTTTTTCTTCTTCCTCTTCGGTTAAGCCGAGCTCGCGCATCGAGAGTGGCTTCGATTTCTGGTTAAGGAGACGTAAACTGACGCTCTCACCATACATGGTCGGGAAAGTTGAGATACGAATGTCCAGCTCGGTATCGCCTGCGCCAAATGAGATACGGCCATCCTGTGGGCGACGTTTCTCGGAAATATTGAGCTTCGCCATGATCTTGAGGCGCGAAATGATCGCGTCTTGGAAGCGGATCAAGTTATCTGGCACGCGAATCGCAACCAGCTCGCCGTCGATTCGGTAGCGGATTTGCAGAGCATCACGGTGTGGCTCGAAATGAATGTCGGTCGCACGGTCGCTGACCGCTTTTTGCACGACTTCGTTGACGAAGCGAATGACGGCTGCGTCCTCGTCTTCGTCCTCCTCTTGCTCAGCCTCATTGGTAGCGATATCGGATTCATCGAGACTGCCGGCGCCTACGCCGAAGCGCTGGGTGATGGTATTGATGACTTGCTCGGGATCGCCGAGGTACCACTCGGGCTTACGGCCACAGGCTGCAAAAATCCAGCGATCCATTTGGTCATCAGGTGGCCATAGTGTGACAAGAGGGATTGGCGAATTTGCAGTGACAGGTGTGTCGTCGAACTCGTCGTGTTGTTCTGCTTTAAGCACCGGCACGCACTGATACTCATGGATGAGACGCAGGGGCAGGGTGGCTGTGGGATTATCGATTAGCTCGATTTCGTTGAGCACGGGGAGGTTGGCCATTTCCGCGATTTGAGCGACGAGCTCGCGCGTAGAAAGATTTTGCAGGGTTGCAATCTGCACGAGACGCTCGGAGCGAGGGAGTGCTTCGATCTCTGCGCGTGCGTCTTCGTTGAGGTCACTGTAAAGTTGGGAGAGGTCCATTTTCTTGGATATACTTAAAGTCAAAGGGAGATGTATCGTTATAGAGCAGGGGAAGTTACCAACAGTATCGAGACTCAATCTTCAGTCAGCAACTCTTCCTTTTCCCAATAATCGTCGCCATAGTCGAAGAAAATCTCTTCGCCGGGCTCAATCACGCGGAGGGCTTCGAAGCGAGCACTCTTCCATCTTGAAGAGACGGTGAGGAAGGCATTTGGCTCATCGCTGTGATTGATAAAGCGGGTATAGTTAGCCTTTGGTCCTTCGCCAACGATGATGTGAGAGTGGCACACCCATAATACATAGGCAGAGAAGGGGCGGTCGGGATGATGGAATTCCTCTGAGCTGATGACTTCGCCGGTGTAGTAGCCGATGGTGTCTTCTGGTTCGAGGCGCACCTTTGTAAATAAGCCCTGCCCGGCGCCTTCGATGCTGGAGGCTTTCACTTCAAAATCCGCTGCGGTCCATTTTTTCGGTTTGGGCATACAGGTTGAAAGTTGTTCTGAGTGCGAACGCACGACAAGACTGGATTTGACAAAGTGAAAGATCATCAGCGCAAGTGAATGTCCCGTAGTTGAATCGCAGCAATACACATAAAAAAACCGAGCGTTTAAGCTCGGCTTTAAAAATGGTGGTCGAAGGGGGACTTGAACCCCCACGCCCGAAGGCACGAGTCCCTTAAACTCGCGTGTCTGCCAATTCCACCATTCGACCGAATTTTACTGCGCTTGCACGCGGTGAAGTTGGAAGGTGATAGGTTAGATTTTTAAGAGATCAATCAAATTTTTCAAAAAATATAAATTAGTTCAAAAAAGCCTGCTCGCAGGCTTGAATGTTGAGACTCTTTCCCTTACCACAATAGCTCACCTCATTAACTAGATTCACGTGGCCGTTTTTTATCGGCCCGTTTCCTAAATAACGCTATGGCTGAAAAACCAGCAGATAAACCTCAAGAGTCCTCTAAAAAGGCACTCGATCTTAATGCACTTTCCGGTCTCGATTTCGGTCCATCATGGGCAGACGAGAACGCGAAGCGCCCATCTTTGAAGCAGTTTGACTCTCGTGGAGATTCGCGCGGCAAGGGTAAGCGTTCTGGCGGTGGTGGTTCGCGCGATCGTCGTGGCCCCAGTGGCGGCGCACGTCCGAGCGGACCGAGTGCTGGAGGTCGTCCTCAAGGTGGCGGCTCAGGTCGCCCGCAGGGTGAAGGTCGCCCACAGGGTGGCGGTGAAGGTCGTCGTCGAGATGATCGTCGCGGTGGAGGTCGTCCAGAGCATGCGGTATTTAATCCGACCGTGAAGGTGGACATTTATCCGCAAGACGAAGCCTTTGAGGCATTGGTCAAGCGTCTACGTGCAACTGTCCGTACCTATCAACTTTTCGAGATCGCGAATCTCTTACTGGAGAAACCAGAGCGCTACGTCGTGGTGGTTGAAAACAAAGCGAAAGCCGGCGAGAAGCCTGCGCCGCTGTTCTTCTCCGTCCCTGGGCATTTACCTTTTGAGACCGAGGAAGCTGCGATCAATCATGTATTGAGCAACCATCTCGACCTATTCTTCGACATGGAAGAGATCGAAATCGAGGCGCCGAAGGGCAATTTTCAGATGGTCAATCGCTGCTCCGTGACGGGTGACTTACTCGGACCGCCGAATTACCACCTTTATCAAGAGACGTTGAAACGTCACTACGCGGCGAAAATTAACGGTATGTCGTTCGATCGTTTTGTTTCGAAGGTTGAGGCAGTGAAGGAGCAGGAGTCAATTGATGCGTGGGTGGAATCGATGAAAAAGGGTGCGCGTTATATTCTTAAAGAACGCCAAGAAGGTGAGCCTGAGACGCTTGAGTCGCTGGAATCAGTGCGTTTCTTCCTGTTGCAGCATCGTAAAGACAAGCTCGTCAGCTCCGGTGAGACGATCCGTTTTGCAGGACGTGACATTGAGCGCCTGCCAAAGGGCGACATTCGTCGTTCGGTCGAAGCTTACGTTGAGCAGCAGCTTCATTTTCCGCTTGATTCTGCGAATAACATTCGCGGCCGTCTGCGTCGTCATAAGTTTGCCGTCTATAAAAAAGGCTCAAAGGGGGTCTCTTTTGTCTGTGCGGTGAAACGTAAATTCCGCGACAGCAAGACAGTCTTCACGCCCTCCATTCAGGGGTTGATCGAATTTGTTGAGAAGCATCCAAACACACCTGCTTCTAAATTGCCTAAACTGTATATCGATATCGATACGGAGAAACAGCAACCCGCCAAACTCGAAATGACCGAGGCCGAAATCGCCGCTGCCGCCGCGGTTGTTGAGGCTGCCAAACTTGCTGCAGCCGCAGTTGCCGCAGCAGACGAAGGCAGTGCCGAAGCGCCTGCCGTGCCTACCGTCGAGGCACCTGCACCAGCGCCAGATGCGACTGCCTCGACTGAAGCGATGGCAAAGGTCGAACTCAGCGAAGATGAGCAGAAGCGCCTAAATCAGCTCATGCGTGATTTGCGTTGGTTGATCGTTGAAGGCTACGTCACCGAATACGGAGATGGTCGTCTGTTTGCAGCACCGCCGATGGCAGAAGCAAAACCAAAAGTAGTGAAGCAGCCTGCTCCGAAAGATGTGCAAGCGGTAACAGCAGCAGTAGCAGCGCCGAGCGCTGAATTAGCCGCCGCTCCAGAAGTCGTTGCCAAAACTGAAGTAAGCGCCGAGCCAAAAGCCGAAGTGGCAGACCCCGAACCAAAGGTCGAGGTGCCAGCTGCAGAAACTTCCGCCGCTCCTGCAGCAGTGGTAGCCGAAGCAACTCCGGTCGTGACCGAAGTGGCAGACGCTGAGCCAAAGGTCGAAGTGGTAGCTGAGGAAACTTCAGTGGAAGCAGGCGCAACGGCTGTTGAGCCAGTTGCTAAAGCCGTAGCTGAAGTTGTTGAAGAAAAGCCCGAAGTTGCCGAAGTCAAAGCCCCTGAAACAGAGGCAACGGACGAAGCTGAGCCAAAAGCGTAGTCACTTTTAAAATTTGCGGGCATTCGCTGAGCGTTGAAGCTCAGTCGGATGCCCGTTTTTTGTGTCTGAATGTGGTGCGAGCGTGACGCTCGTCTCAAAAAATACGATAGTGGTATCTCTTGTTTGTTGAAGTGGAGGGACGCCGTCCCTCCATATTGAGTCTTATACCCGAAACGAGGCATCGCATCAGCATGCTCAATGGCTGCACCTGCTTGCTGGAGAGCATGTCTGCGATATTGCAACAGACTCCTAATCAAGGGCGGTCTGCGCGACCAGTCTGTCTCACTAAGTTAAGTAATTTACACAAATTATATTTTTCTCCGTGGAAGCGACACGCCTGTGCTTGAATTACCGAAGCTGAGCACAGAGCAAAGCGACAGGAGTGTCGCTTCCACGTTTTTTGAGACAGTCTCCAAGCACAGCCCCCACGTTTTTTGAGACAGTCTCCAAGCACAGCCCCCACGTTTGGCAGTGCTGCTTTTTATTCTGCGTCGCGTTCAGCGATCGCTCGAATGTAGAGCTCGCGGCTAATCCATGCGTCGGTGGCAGCGTAGCGGACCTGCTTTAGATCGAGCTCAGGGCGTGCCCAGTTAGAGACTTGGGCTGCTTTACTGATGCGGCCTTGCATGAGCAGGCCAGCAAGGGCGCGGAGACCGCGATTTTCATAGCCTAGTTTAAGCGTAATGTCGGCAATCTCGACAAAACCTCCAGCTTGGAAGTCTTCCATCGCACGCAGCTCTTTGACATCGTCTTTGATCGCGACGCCAGTCTTGAGGATTGATTCCGACTCTAAGATCGGTAGCAGTGGGGCGAGGCTTTTAGTGACGCAGATGCGAAATAAATAGACGCAGTCAAGAGTGCCGAGTTGGATGAGTGCGGGAGGGTAGTAATCGCCTTTCTTGAAAGTGGGGCGGGTCTCGGTATCGAAGCCGAGTACTGCTTCGTGTTTCAGCTTTTCGACGGCTGCGTCCATTTCTCCTATGGTATTAAGAATCTCGATACGTCCTTGCCAATTAATGAGTGGGAGCTCGTTGATTTCGGCTTTAGAGATCTTGCGTGGCTCAGGTTTCGAGGGAGCTATATTTTCAGACATGTTATATTGGGAGTCCGGTGACTCTAGGGCGCGAAGTGGCCGCACATTAGGCCTCGATCACTAAGCCATCGTAGGCAATAGCGATGTGGTTTGGGAAAAAATCCTGATCATTCAGGTTGAATTTTTGATTATAGCTTCGGCGATATTGAAGGGTGCCTTGGTGTATCTCTTCGATATCGCGATCGGTATGGGCAGGCTCGTGGTGAAAGATTACCAACTGCTTGACTCTTGCGCGGGCAGCCAGTTCGACGGCGGTGATATGGTTGGAGTGACCCCAGTTGCGCTTGTCTGTGGTGGCTTCTAGGAATGTGTATTGACCGTCGAAAATGAGCACGTCGGCATTGCGAAAGAAGTTGATGAATGGATAGTTGGGATCTTGTGCCTCTGGGCCATGTTCGGAGTCGGATGAATAGATCACGGATTTGCCGTGCTGTTCGAAGCGGTAGCCCCAGGAGTCACCCGGGTGTTGTTGCTTGATGGTAGTGATGGCGACGTCATCAACCTGAAACGAGTCACCAGGTGCACGGATATCGAACTCAATGTCTGCTTGCATCGTTTCATATGGTACGGGGAAACACGGGCTCGTCATTTGCGCCCGGATCGTCTCCTCGATTGCAGCGTGAAAACCGTGGAAGATGATTCGATTACCTGGGATGTAGGCTGGAGTAAAAAAGGGAAAGCCTTGAATGTGATCCCAATGCAGGTGGGATATAAATATGTGGTAGGTCTTGAGTGGTGTATCTGCTGGTAGTGAAAGGGCGTAATCACGGATGCCGGTGCCTGCATCGCATAGGATGACGTCTTCGCTGCCGGCTTCGATTTGCACGCAAGAGGTATTCGCTTTGAACGTGCCCCGCATGTGATGCGGCAGGGTGTGGAGAAAGGCATCGACCTCTGTTTCAGAAGTGAATTTTTGGTCGCGGGCGGCCCACAGCGCGGCTTTGACCTTTTCTCGGATATTGGCCGAGGATGCAGGAGAAGGGAGAGAGCCACAAGAGCCCCAGATGATTGCCTTAATATTCACGAGTCAGATTTTTGGAATACTATGGTGATCTTTTTCTGTGAGTCAAAGCAAAGGGTCAGGCTCAGCGAGAGGTGGGTGTCTGGCTAGGCGTTGCCAGCGGCAACCTTTACGTAAACTAGTTATATAATCCAAACACCGACATACCAGTAGCGGCCAGCCAGAAGAGGCAAGTGGTGACGAGTCGTGCGACGAGCGTAATTTTAAGCGCGTCCGCCCATTCATGCGCCTCGGTAATGAATCGTATCAACATCAGCATGATCAAAAAGCTCAGCGCAATCTGCATTGGATTCAACAGGCTAATGCCGAGGGTGAGATGCAGAAATGCCCCGACGAATCCGACAGTCAAGCTAATCGGTAACACTTGAGATAAGCAGAAGCGGAATTCACCCACCAAGAAAGTGATTTTCAGGATAACCAGTGTAATGACGACCTCGATGATGAAACCAATAAGAATTTCGAGCAGCGGATGTCTTTGCTGGGACCGTTTGCTGATGCTGAATTCCATCGCATTATCGTCGAGTGCGGTGGCGAATTCTTGCACTTTTTTACCATAAATAAAGTCAAGGCCTTCGACGTCGACTGCTGAGCCTTCGGCACTTTCAGTGATCGTGAGTTGCTCGCGCATCAAGGGAAGTTCCAATGTGTTCCCGATGAAGTGAGTGGTGCCTGCCTCGGCTGCTGGATCTGTTTCGCCCGTGGCGGAGGGCTCTGACAGGCTCGCTGCGGCATGACTGGAGAGCTTATCTTGTTCGTTTTCAACCGCAGCGCTGTGACTCGCTTGAGTTTGGGCGCCGACATCCAGCAGTAGGCTAAGCAGAGTGAGAATGGCGTAGGGAAGGGCTTTCATGGCAATCGCGAAAAATGGGGTAAGCGCATATGGAAGGTTCTACTTGGATGTAGGTCAACCTTGTAGGCGCCGAATCTTGGGATTACATCGCCTCTGCATGGGCCATTCCTTTTTACAAGTTCAACGCATCAACATTCGCTGGTATTCTACTGATTTGCTGCTTCTTCGCGGGCGGCTTTGGTCATGCGCACTACGTTACGGACGGAATTCTTGGTGATAACGTTGCCACCGGTTCCGCGGCCACGCACTGCCAAGTCGCGGAACAGGACTTCTTCTTCGCTTTTACGGAGACGCGGTGCGGGCTTGAGATTGACCTTTACGGCGTCGGCTTCGCCGCCTTCGGTCGGGTAGCAGGAGATATAAAAAACGCGTGAGCCAGGCTTACCTTTGGTGAGATCGTATTCCTTATCGCGCGTCACGCCGCCGATGGTGAAGTGCTTGGCAACGGTCGGTCCGGTGCGGCCATCACGATACACCATGCAGTAAGTGAGGGCGTTGGGCTCGGTGCGGTTGTAGATGTCGATGTGCAGGATGTTCTTACCGTAAAAACCCTTATCGCTGACTTTAGAGACGATTAGCTTGCCCTCTTGGTTGATCGATAGGAGGTCGCTGAGATTGGAGCATTTGCAGACGACTTCGTCCTTCTTCATGCTGATCCCGGCGAAGCCTTCCTTGCGGTCGACGTAGAGGGTCTCGTTGGCAATCACGACTTCGTGTGCGACGACTTTATTGAAGGAGGCGAGTTCAGTTTTACGTTCGCGGCCTTTGCCGTATTTCTTGATCAACTCCTTGAACCAGCGGATGGTGTATTTGGTGAGTTGCTTGAGGTGGCGCTGCGTTTCTAATATAGCCTCTTCAAGACCTTTGATGAGCTCGTCGGCACGAAAGGAGTCGAACTTCGAAATACGCTTAATTTTGATTTCGAGTAGGCGTAGTATGTCGTCGCGTGTGACTTTGCGCTTAAAGATTTTTTTGTAGGGTTTGAGACCGACGTCGACTGTCTCGATGACGGCTTCCCAAGTCTCTTCCTCTTCGATGCGCCGGTAAATGCGTTTCTCGATAAAGATTTTTTCGAGTGAGGAGAAGTGCCACTTTTCTTCGAGTTCGGCGAGTTCGATTTCGAGCTCCAGTTTGAGCAGCTCGCGGGTCTTTTCGGTCGCGAGGTAGAGGAGATCGAGTGCGGAGTAGAAATTGGGCTTGTCGTTCTCGATCACGCAGATGTTGGTCGAGATGGAGACTTCGCAATCGGTAAAGGCGTAGAGGGCTTGCTCGGCGGTCTGAACGTCCA
>JAFMHF010000123.1 GCA_017854655.1 Puniceicoccaceae bacterium
TGATTCGCGGTATTGCTGTGGCAGGATGGCCTGCGCGGTGACCCCTTGCAGTGGCGCGAAATACAAGTGCTGGCGGCTATCGCGCTTGATTAAGAAACGAACAGAGACACTGCATAGGCCGCAGTCGCCATCAAAAAATACAATCGCTTTGTTACTAGGCTTCACGGCACTGATTTATGGAGAGCAGTGTGACTTTGTCGATTGCCAAAGCCTGGATTCGAGCGCTTCGGCTTGCGCACTTAGGGTTCCTGCGCTTTTCTGGCCTCGTGGATTTCAAACTCAGTAGTGAATATTCGCCGCAGGGCGATCAGCCGCAGGCTATTAAGGCCTTGGTGGATTCCGTGCGCGCGGGTAACAAGCGCCAGACGCTACTCGGTGTGACGGGATCAGGCAAGACATTCACCATGGCGAACATGATCCAGCAGTTGCAGCGCCCAGCATTAATTCTCTCGCACAACAAAACACTGGCCGCGCAGCTTTACTCAGAGTTTAAAGCATTTTTCCCAGACAATGCGGTCGAGTATTTTGTCAGTTTCTATGACTACTATCAGCCCGAGGCCTATATTCCGCAAACAGATACCTATATCGAGAAGGACTCTTCGATTAATGAGGAAATCGAGCGCCTGCGTATTGCTGCGTCTTCGTCGTTGATCAGTCGCAATGACGTGATCGTGATCGCCAGCGTCTCTTGTATTTACGGGCTTGGATCGCCCGAAGATTTTAAAGAGATGATGATTCCACTCAGTGCGGGACTGGAGATTTCGCGAGACGATTTTCTCGAACGCTTGGTCGAAGTTCTGTACGAACGAAATGATGTCTCATTTACCTGTGGTAAATTTCGAGTGCGCGGTGATGTCGTGGATATTTTCCCTGCCTATATGGAGACTGCTATTCGTGTTGAGTTTTGGGGCGATGAAGTCGAGAGCATACGCGAGCTCGACCCATTGACTGGTGGGACGGGCGGCATCCTCGAACTCTTTAATCTGTATCCGGCCACCCAGTACGCCACACCTAAGGACAAGATTGAAGGCGCTGTGCCGCAGATACGCGCCGAGCTCGAAGAACGCATTGCATGGTTCGAGTCGCAGAATCTTTTATTGGAGGCGCAACGTATTCGGATGCGCACCGAATACGATATCGAGTTGCTGCAGGAGATGGGGTTCTGCACGGGAATTGAGAATTACTCCCGTTACCTCTCGGGTCGCAAGCCAGGTGAGCGGCCGTTTTGCTTGGTCGATTTCTTTCCAGATGATTTTTTGCTCTTTATCGATGAGAGTCACGCCACCTTACCGCAGGTGCGTGCTATGTATAATGGTGATCGCGCGCGTAAAGAGCGCTTGGTTGAGTATGGCTTCCGTTTGCCATCGGCGATGGATAATCGTCCACAAACCTTTGCCGAGTTTGAGTCGATCACTGATCAAACGATCTATGTGTCCGCCACCCCCGCAGCGCTTGAGCTAGAAGTGTCCTCCGTTATTGCTGAGCAGGTGATTCGTCCGACTGGGTTGGTTGATCCAGGTATGGAAATCCGCCCGATCAAGGGACAGGTGGAAGATTTTATCGGCGAAGTGCGTAAGGCAACTGAGCAGGGCGAACGCACGCTGGCGACGACCTTGACCAAGCGTATGTCGGAAGATTTGAGTGATTATTTGCGTGAAGCGGGCTTAAAAGTGGAATATTTGCATTCGGATATCGATGCGATTGAGCGTGTTGAGATTCTGCGTCGCTTGCGACTGGGAGAGTTTGATGTCTTAGTGGGAGTCAATCTGCTGCGCGAAGGCCTCGACTTGCCAGAAGTTGCGCTGGTGGCGATTCTCGATGCCGACAAGGAGGGTTTTTTACGCAGTGCAACGAGTCTGATTCAGACGTCAGGCCGCGCCGCGCGTCACGAAAAGGGACGTGTTATTCTGTATGCCGATGTCATGACGAAATCGATCGTGCAGACATTGGAAGTAACGAGTGCCCGTCGAGAAAAGCAAGTGGCTTACAATCTTGAACACGGCATTACTCCAGTGGGTGTAACACGTAGCATCGATGATGGCCTGCAGACGCCGGGTAAGCGTTACGATGAGAGCGAATCGCAGGACTTACTGGTCGCGGAGTCAGCCGACGTCGATGTGGTGCATGTCATTGCTGAGTTAGAGACCGAGATGCTCGAAGCCGCACAAAAACTTGAATTCGAAAAAGCTGCGATACTACGCGACCAAATCGAGACGCTGCAAACTGGCAAGCACGGTGGCGGCGCCAGTGGTGGAGCTAAGACTAAAGTTCACAAGCGCAAGAAAGCCGTTTATAATGCCAAGGGGCTGCCAAAAAAGCGGCGTTCATAACAATTCAGATGAAGGCAGGAGTTAAACAAATCATTGCGGGTGTGGTCGTATTTGGAATGGGGGCAATTTGTGTGCCATTCGCCATCGTACTGACACTGGTGCGCGATAGTGTGGACCTCCTCGAATTCGAGGTGCCAGGTGCTGCCATAGCATTTGTCGATACGCCCGGTCGCTACTATCTATGGCATGATTATCAGACGGTGTATGATGGTCGAACCTATCACAATCCGATCGGATTACCAGATGGCTTAATGATCGAAATCACCCAGCAGGGCGGAATGCCGCTCGATTTCGTCAGTGATCCGCATACGAGATTTAGCTCGATCGGCCGCGCACGTCAAAGCATTGGCTATGTCGAATTAAGCAAAGCGGGTCAGGTCACGATTGATGTAACTGGAGAGGCCGAGTCGCGCATCTTTTCATTATCACCATTCAGCTTTGGCCGCTTCGTCGGACTTGTCATAAAGGGATTGTTGCTCGCAGTGCTCGCCGCGTTCTCGTCGCTCGGCCTAATCATCTGGGGAATTGTGAAACTGGCGAACGCGCCACGGAAATCCGCCAAGGTCAGATCTTAGATTCGCCCGTTCGATTGGGATGTCACATTTGGGTCCTGTTGTTTTTAAGCAAGACGGCTAGGCGGATGAGCTAAGTGACCAGTCATTACCGATTGAGTCAGTCGGTTTGCTGCGGGGGCGGGGGCGCAGTGCATATTTGAAGCATTTGTCGGTGCCCATCGTGCCAACCCGCGTGCGATTGACCTGACGGATCCGTTGAAAGCTAGGATTGTACCGTGCGCTGTTGGCACAAAAAAAAGCGCCCGTTAAGGCGCTTTCGAAATTAACGCTCTAGAGCGTCGATGTGATCGAAATTAAGCGG
This sequence comes from Puniceicoccaceae bacterium, assembly GCA_017854655.1. Classification (GTDB taxonomy): domain Bacteria; phylum Verrucomicrobiota; class Verrucomicrobiia; order Opitutales; family Coraliomargaritaceae; genus Lentimonas. Next base: position 3,207 of record JAFMHF010000123.1, read on the forward strand.
CATTTACATTCGTAGCGCAGGGACCTTTTTGTCCTGAGCCGATTTCGAATGTAACCTTTTGGCCTTCGTCGAGGGAGGCATAGCCATCCATCTGAATTTCTGAGTGATGAACGAAAAGATCCGTTCCGCCATTGTCTGGCGTGATGAAGCCGTAACCCTTTTCAGAGCTGAACCATTTTACTATTCCTGTTTCCATATGTATATTTTCCTGAATTAAAAGGTACTGTTTATGACTGTATTTGAGAAAAGCCACATAAATCGACAGTAATTTGTAATAATTTTATTTTAACAGGCAAAATTAGGGATTTTTCTATTTCGCGCGACTTCGACCATTTTTTTCAAAAACACATTGACAGCGGGGGCGAATTTAGAATTCTCTGCGACTTCTTCCAAAGAAGCGAGCGTAGCTCAATTGGTAGAGCACCACCTTGCCAAGGTGGATGTCGAGAG
>JAFMHF010000052.1 GCA_017854655.1 Puniceicoccaceae bacterium
TCACGGGCCGCAATAATCGCCAGAGCGGCATTCACACATATTCCTTCGCTCGGACTTGCAATTTGAAAGCGCGCAACGGTTGTCCCCTCGCTTAAATGCAAGCTACTATGCCCCGTTCCCGCAATATTCAGACGGTAACGAATCACACGAGACGCTTGCGACGACACCTGCTCACCTTCAGCGGCAAGCACCAGCGCCCGCCCCGCACAGGCTGCAAACGGCGCATACTGGAAGACTGAGTTAGGCAGGACTACTGGCGCATTGGGTCGCGAACGCAGCGCCAGCTGAGCCTTCTCAGCAGCTACCTCTTCCAGCGAACCAAGCAGCTCTAAATGTGCGGACGCAATATTAGTTACAACGCTCAAGTCTGGCTCAATCATCGTGCCCAACTCAGCCATCTCACCAGGTTGATTAATACCTGCCTCAATCACTGCGAAATCATGCTGATCAGAATCGAGTCCAAACAACGTCATCGGCACGCCGATGCGGTTATTCCAATTACCAGCGGTCGCATGCGTGCGGCTTTTGCCCAATAATACGCGCAGCATATCTTTGGTCGAAGTCTTACCGCAACTACCAGTAATACCGACGACCGGCTCAACGAAACGTTGACGCACACCCGCACCGATTGCTCCCATAGCTACAAGTGAGTCATCTACAATTAATTGAGGCAGCAAAACAGCCTGCGGGTGCTCCACTAACAATGCCCCTGCCCCCAGGTCAATCGCCTGCGCGGTAAATGCATGCCCGTCGCGCGCGCCGCCACTTAAGGCGACAAAGCACTCGCCCGACTTCAGTTGCCGTGCGTCAAAACAGAACCCTGTGATTGCCTCCGGCAATTCATTTTCCTGCCAAACACCTTTTGACCACGCAGCAATGTCTTTAGGATCGAAGCGGCTCATAGCGATTCGTAATGCCCTAAGATTGGAGGGCAATGCTCCGTCATTGCCACACATATGCTTCGGCCACTCTGAGCAATGGAAACGACGGAGCGTTTCCCTCTAGAATTCCTACTTGCAATGACTGAAGCGAGCAGTGCCACACTACGCCTCCTGGGTATTAAGTGCTTTAAGACGAATCAATTCACCCGCGACTTGGCGATCGTCAAACGGAATTACGGTGCCATCGAACTCTTGAAAAGTCTCATGGCCCTTGCCTGCAATCAGCACGCAGTCTTCAGGAGACGCGACATCCAATGCCAATGAAATCGCGCGCTTTCGATCACTGATAAACATCACGCGTTGCGCCACGTCTGGCGTGCAGGCCTCACGCATATCTTCAAATATTTGCTCAACTGATTCGGAACGTGGGTTATCCGAAGTGGCGAAGACCGTCGCGGCGCCTTCCAAGGCAGCACGCAACATCGGCGCACGCTTACTACGATCGCGATCACCGCCACACCCACACACTACAATTAATTTACCCACTGTGATCTCTTGCAACATTTCACAAGCATTTTTCAAGGCATCATCGGTATGCGCATAATCGACAAGGACGTTAAACTCTTGGCCTGCATTGATTCGCTCCATACGGCCAGGTACACCAGGGAAACTTGGCAACGCATGCAGCAACGCTAAGATGTCATATCCTTTTGCGCGACCGATCGCGAGTGCGGCAAGCAAGTTGCTCACATTGTAACGACCCAATAGGGGCGATATCACCGCAGCCTGGCCTTCGGGCCAGATCAGATCAAACTCAGTGCGATCCGCGAACAGCTGTACATTTTCAGCGCGAATCAACGCATCCCCATTCAGCCCAAAAGTCACTGAAGGTAAGCCATTCGGCAAATCTCCGTGCAAACGTTTACCGTATGGGCAATCAATATTGATCACCGCGACCTTAGGTGCTTTACCAATCCCACCCATAAAGAGACTTTTCTTCGCCTCATAATAGGCCTCCATCGTCTTGTGGTAATCAATGTGGTCTTGTGTTAAATTCAGAAATACTGCGATTTCAAGATTAAGTCCATGCACACGTTTCTGATCAATCCCGTGTGAACTGATTTCCATCATAGCTTCTTCGCAACCGTTATCCACCATCTGACCGAGCAATGCGTGCACATCGACGGACTCGGGAGTCGTCTTAAATGAAGGCAGCGTGCGCTTACCCAGATCATAACGAATCGTGCCAAGTAATCCCACAGAATCATGGCCACCGATTAAATGCTGTGCGAGCATCGAGACCGTCGTCTTGCCATTGGTACCAGTGATACCTGCGATGCGCAGCTTCTCATCGGGATTATCATAAAAACGACGTGACACCAGCGCCAGTGTTTCGCGTACATCTTTTACTTGAATAAAATCGATGGGGAAATGCGCTCCCAGATCTTGTTCAGTAACGATCGTCACTGCACCACGATCCGCCGCTTCTTCCACATAGAAATTACCATCCGTGCGCAGACCGCCTATCGCAAAAAAGAGCGCGCCAGGCACGACGCGGCGGCTATCAGTAATCAAGCAAGTCACTGCGCGATCACCGTCGCCCTTGCGAGCGACGAGTTCAATACCTTCGATCAGTTCCTGAACACTAGGGTTCATAGGAAAGCGACGATCACTGTTCACTTGGTCGGCGTTGAGTGCTCGAGCGTAACTTTGGCGAGAGCTAACCGAAGAGAGCAGCGTGCTAATTTGAAATTCGGCGAGACCGATCATATCGAGAGTGTTCTAAAGCGAGAAATGATGTATCCGGCTTGACTGGCCGAATACCTAAATAAGCGATACAGGCTTCCGCAATATTACGAAAGGCTGGAGCAGAGACGGTGCCCCCATAGCCAACACCCTTCGACTGAGGATCATCTACCACAACGGTGATGACTAAAGCAGGTGTATCAGCAGGGAAAAATCCGCTAAAAGAAGCTACGTGATGTTGGCGAGAATATTTCCCATTGATGATCTTCTGAGTCGTGCCTGTCTTACCAGCGACAGAATAATTATCGATCGAAGCTCTACGAGCAGTGCCCTCTTTACCGACGACATCGACCAACATATCGGCAACTATTTTAGCCACTTCAGTGGACACCACACGCCGTTTGGCTTTCGGCGAAAAGCGAATCACATCAATACCATCGGCATCAAAAACACGTTGCGCAATCAACGGCTCCATTAGCACACCCTTATTTGCAATCACCGACATCGCACCATGGATCTGCATCGGCGTGGCACTCACGGCGTGGCCCATCGGTAAACGTGTGATCGTCAGACCATCCCAGTTCTTAACGGGATGCAATGTGCCAGAAACTTCGCCGCCCAAATCGAAACCAGTCTTTTCACCAAATCCAAAGGATCGCGCGTAGTCGTGCAAACGATCCTCACCTAATATCATTCCAAGATGTGCTGCGCCACGATTACTCGACTTTACAACGATATCGTGCATCGAAAGTGACTCATATGTATGGTGATCACCTGGGAGCTTGAGCGAACGTCCCTTGTAGCTAACACGTGCGACGCCAGTTTGAAACATATCTGCAGGATCAACAATTCCTTCATTTAATGCTGCGGCTGCAGGTACGATCTTGAACGTTGAGCCTGGCTCAATCAAATCGGTCAGCGCCCGATTACGCTGCGAATCGATCGGATATTTTTTAGTATTGAAAAATTCGTTTGGATCGTAGGTCGGATAATTCGCCATCGCTAAAACTGCACCGGTCGATGGTTCGCTCACGATGATACTGATACTCTGCGGATCGTATTCCGCAGCCAAACGAGCGATCTCTTTTTCGACAATGTGCTGCACCATGAGATCTACGCTGAGTGCCACACTCAAGCCATCCGTAGGGTCCACTTCACGCACACGGAACTGAGCCAACTCGCGACGACGACCATCGCGCTCAGTTTCACGCCAGCCATCTTGACCGCGCAAATAGTAATCAAAGAAACGCTCGACTCCAGTCACTGGAGTTTCTTCGTGGTTCACATAGCCCAAAACATGTGCAGCTAGTTGACCACTGGGATATGTGCGGCTGTATTTGCGGTTTCCATACACGCCTTTGATGCCCAACTCACAAACTGAGTCGTAAGTATCTTCATCCAGCCCCTTGGCCAAGTAGGCCCATTTTATCAAACTCACTTCTTTAGCACGCGCAGAGCCTTTGCGCGTCTTTGTATTGATTGTTTTTTCGATCTTCGCCAGCGGCTGACCGATCAATGCAGCGAGCGCTGGCAACTTTTCGCGATCTTCCTCGCGAACAGACTGCGGGTCAACGCCGAGATCAATTGTAGTATGCGTGGTCGCAAGTAAATTACCTCGATTATCCACGACATTGCCACGACGCGCTTCGACTATTTGCACCATCTTACGATTGTTTTCAACATGCTCAAGTAGCTCCTGCTGCTCCCAGACATGCAAGTAGAACAAACGCCCGATCAAGACGCAGAACGCAAAAGCGACTGCGGTCGAAACGAATGCTGCACGTGCTGTGGATACGAATGCTTTGCTCATAAAAACCTCTAAGTGCTATACTTCGGCGAGCGACTGTCTTTGTAGTGACGAGCGAGTTGGCGCATGGTACTGTTCGATGGACGTAGCGGCTCGACTTGGATGTTTTTCGTATTACGAACAGAGCGACTCGAATGCTCTACAAGAGAATCCTGAGTCGCTGGCAGGTGCTCCCCTCCGCGGTAGTAATCAGATGTCACATGCATATTAATAGTGGATTAGCTGATTAGCGTTGAGTGTTCAGGTCTAGAAATGCCAAGTCCATCGATGCTTCGTAAGCCTCGGAGATTGCGTAAGCTCGGCCACTCGGCCCGTCGCTTTCGCGCACCCAGACAATTTGGTTATCTAACGAAGGACGTAGCGTACCAGCTACTTTGCCTTGCAGCACAACCGGCTGATGCATAGTTGCAATACGCTCGTCGAGGTAACGCAGCTTGCGGACGGTTTCGGCAAACTGTGACTCAACCTGTTGGCTGCGCTTTGCTGTGCGGGAAATCTGCTGTTGCATCCAAACGATGCCAAAGCCGCTACCGAAAGTGATCGCGATCGTCGCGATCACAAAAAAGAGAATACGGCCTCGGGCCTTTTGGGATATGTTAGTCATGGGGTAGTTCCAGTTAGTCATTGGAAAGCTTACGAATGGCGCGCATACGGGCACTGCGGCTTCGTGGGTTCATTTTAATTTCCTCTTCCGTTGGAAGGATTGGGCGGGTCGACACCATTTTTGCTTGAACAGTGCGCTCCTCAATTGGCCGGTAGTCATTGGCGTGTTCAGGGCGGCCTGCCATCTTACGGCAGAAGCGCTTGACGATACGGTCTTCGAGCGAATGGAAGCTGATCGCGGCGAGTACACCACCTGGAGCAAGACGTTCAAACGCCGCTGGCAGGCAACGTTCAATCGCGCTCAACTCATCGTTTATCTCAATGCGAATCCCTTGAAAAGTGCGTGTCGCTGGGTTTACTGCCTTACGTCCACGTGGAGTCGGCCCAACCGCATCAGCGACCAAAGCCGCGAGTGAGTGCGTGCGCTGCAGGCGTCCGCTGCCTCGTGCATCGATAATCGCCTGCACAACCCGACGCCAGCGTTTCTCTTCACCATAATTACGAACCGCACGAACCAGCCCCTCCTCGTCGGAAGTCTCTAAAAACTCGGCAGCACCGATACCCGCTTGAGGATTCATGCGCATATCAACCGGCGCATCGAAACGAAACGAAAAGCCGCGTTCAGTTTGATCCAACTGAAAGGAAGACAACCCAAAGTCAAAAAGGATACCGTCAAACCCTGTCTCATTTAAATCAGCAAGGTCACCGAAATTCATCGGATAAAACCGAAATCGCTCAGCAAATTCATCTGCCACCAACTTCGCGCGTTCATGCGCATCAGGATCGCGATCGATGGCAACAAGCGTCACAGCTTCGGCCGCATTCAGCAGCGCACGGCTGTGACCGCCTCCACCAAATGTCCCATCAAGTAACTTCACACCTGCACGCGGAGCCAACAGTTCCAACGTCTCATTAAATAAGACGGGGACGTGGCCACTAATCGCAGCTGGGGTTAAAGCATCATCGACGGAAGAGCACATTTACACAATTTTGTAGTAAGGAGATTGTTGTTTGTTTTCGTTGCTGCGCACTTTCGCGGCGAAGCAAGGCACTACGAACAGTGTCAGCGGATTGAAATGGACTATGTGGTGGACTCGTAAACTGCCACTCCGTGCGACGTTCACTGCTCGGATGCCTGAAGTAACCGGAGCTTTTGAAATTCTGGAGGGAGATCGTTTCGAATATATTACGCATGGTTTGTGATATCTTTGATTACAGGCCGAACCGCTGAAATACAGCCGCGCGAGTCGTTGGATCGCTCGGCCCTTCGGCCACAGCTGCATCTCTAAATTCTTCGCTGTAGATATGAAAAGTGGACATGATCCCAACCAGAACGACGCCCTTCTTGATCTGAGCATGCTGCACTAACTTCTCGTTCAAATTAATCCGGCCCTGCTTATCGCAAGTAAATTGATGCGCCATCGACATCAACTCCACCACCATGCGGTTTCCCTCGAGGTCACTCGTCTTGATTTGCGAAATCGTCTCTTCCAATTGAGCAATCCGCTTTGGAGACAGTACTCGCACATATGCCGAAGAACCCCCTTCAACACTCGGCAAAGCCAAAAAATAATTTTCAGCATCCTCGCCCTTTGAGCGCCACGCAGAAGGCATCGTTAAACGACCTTTGTCGTCTAAACTATGGCGAAATTCGCCAATAAATCCTCCTGTAGTTAATAATCCCATATACGGCTAAATAAACCCTTTCGCCCCATATCGCCCCACACTAACCCACCCGTCAAGTGTTTTTTTACATTAATACTGTTGTAAACAAGTTGTGCATAAGCCACTTAAGCGACTCCAAACAAAGGATTTGAGTGGCTTATTCACAGCAAGTAAAATTCACATGGGCATGATCCACTCTCCAATTTCCCTCCGGTCTGTGCAGCTCACACCAAACCATCGAGCCTGTTACATCCGCCGAAATCATTAATCTGGCGAAATTTGTCAAAAATTAGGTAACGCGCACCCTCCGAGAATAACATTGATTACAACGCTCACACATCGCTCAGCAAGGCGAAGCGATGCGCAGGATGCGCCTGCTTTGTGCGAATTCTTAGCAATGCGCGCTGACTTGCCCTCGTCCTCAGCTCAAGCGACTCAAACAGGCACCGCACGGCTAGGCCATGGCTTCGGCGAACAGGTTGGCAAACACACTCGGCAGGCCTATAATTTAGCAGCGCCACTGAGGGCGAGCGTCTACGCCGGCTGCACGATTATGCGCACCTGACGCTGTAGATCGAAGAACTCTTTGGCAAATTCCGCCATCGCTGTCGCATCAACGCCGTCCAGTTTTTCAGCGTGCTCCGCGTCATCATCGAGTGGCAACTCATAGGTTAAATTAATTGCGGCATGCATTGCTCGAGCTCCGATGGTCTGGCGCCCCATCGGCCGAGCCGCTTTCAGACGTGTGCGGCAACGCGCCAACTCCTCCTCAGTAACCTCACCTGCCGCAACACGTGCAATTTCGGCATCGATTTCGATAATCACTTCAGCTGCCTGGCTCGGATGCGTGCCTGCATAAAACACAAACATGCTACTGTGCAAGCCGACCACTCGACTCGAACCGACATAGTATGCCATGCCCTTGTCCTCTCGCACGCGTTCGAACAACCGACTCGACATACCACTAAAGAGCTCGTTCAGCATCTCGCCGACGACATAGCGCTCGTCCTTGATGCCAACATCAGGATACGCCTGCAGCACGACTGCTTGCTCGCGGTCCATCGTCTCCACCACATTAACCGCTTCAGCAGGCCCCGGATAGGCCGGCGTTCGATCCACCGTAAAAGGTTCCGTACTGATACCTGACTCCAGCAAGGGCTGAAGACGTGCCTGTAAATTTGCCCGATCAAAATCACCGCTCACAGAGAGCACCACATTCGACGCAGTCACTAAGCGTTCAAAATGAGCGACCACATCTAAACGCGTCAACTGCTCCAGGTCCGCAACACGGCCATCCGAGGCAATCGCGAACGGATGCTCACCGAAAAATCGCTCGCGCAATTTACGAAAGCCGTAATCAAGAATCTCGTCGTCCTCTTCTTTGAGGTTTGCGATCTGCGCCTCCAACTCGGTGCGGAATGTCGCCTCGTCAAAAATCGGACACGTTAAAGCATCACTGAGCAAATCGAGCGCCACGTCGACATCCGACGGCAGCACCTCGATTGCGAAGCTCAGCGTATTATTGCCGCCCGTCGCGGCAAAGCTGCCACCGATACTATCAATCAGCGTCGAGATTTCAGAGGCACTCCGATTGGCGGTATCCTTAGTCAACAACTCGGCCATCAGCTCGGTAACACCGCGCTGATCGGCTGGCTCATAAAACGGACCACCTTGCATCACGCAGCGAATGTGCACCTTCGGCAGACGCTTGTCTTCTTGCAATAACAGCCGCGCCCCACTCTTAAATTCGACCAGTTCAAACGGATCCAGCGCCAAGACCTCAGCAATACTGTCCGAGTGCGCCACTGCCGCTTCAGGCTTAGGCCCGAGCGTGACTGCCGACATGCCCTCTTCGACCAAATACGTGCTCGCGACTGCTTGTAAATCCTGCGGCGTCACCGACTGCAAACGCTTCAAATAACGGCGACCATAGTGAATATCACCAATTACCACTTCACCAGTGCCCAAACGAGAGGCCTGCCCACTCATTGTTTTGCGGCCGTTAATCTCGCCACTTAGCGCCTGACGACGTGCTTTTTCAACAACGGATTCAGGGAAACCCGTCTCGCCAACCTCGCGGATCAAAGCATGGATCGCCGTCTCGACTTCGCTCTGTTGCTCAGAGTCACACACATATGAAATCCAGAAAAGCCCGCGCCCACCAGGATTCCAATTACGGCAATCAATATAATGCACGAGCTTCTGCTGATTACGCAAACGCTCCCATAGCAGCGAACTTTCGCCGCCACCCAGAGCATGTGCCAGTGCATCCAACCGCGGCGAATCAGGGTGACTCAAATGCGGCACCTTAAAGCCAATGCCGCCGCGGAAAATGTTATAATCTCCGACGATATCCTCTCGGCGTGTTGCCAGTTGAATGGGTTCTTCTTCGATTTTCACTGGAGCTAAACGACCACGCGCGGCTTGACCAAAAGTCGCTTCAACCTCACGCAAGCAATCCTCTGGCGTCACAGCACCGACAATAGACACGACGATATTATTCGGCACATAGCGAGATTTGTAATATGCATAGAGCTCATCACGCGTGACCTGCTCATACAGTGCACGATGCCCGATCACTGGCTCCCGATAGGGATGGCATTTGAACGCAGTGCGAAACAGCGCCTGACTAAGTTGACGGTCTGGATCGTCCAAGCCCATATCGATCTCTCGGAGGATGACATCGCGCTCACGCTCGACTTCTTGCTCAGGTAAAGTTGAATGCAGTACGATATCCGAAAGTACATCGACTATCTGCGTAAATGCCTGAGACGGCGCATCGATATAATAGACTGTGCGATCAAAAGTCGTGTACGCATTGATGCCTCCGCCCATGGCGTGCACCTCACGACTGATGCTCTTGCCATCCCGGCGCGCAGTGCCCTTGAACAGCAAATGCTCAAGATAGTGCGATAAGCCGGAACCGATCAGCTCATCCTCATGAATGCTGCCGGTCTTCACCCACACCTGCACCGATACGACTTCGCTGGAGAAGTCAGGGCGGTGGACGAGCGTGAGCCCATTATCCAAAACATGGCGTTCGACCGGCGCCCTGAAGAGGCGTTCGATAATATCTTGGGAGGCGGCGGCAGAGAAATGATTGGTGGAAAAATCCATATATTCGGTGACAGTAATCCGGTTCGTATCACGATTTCGATACTAAGTTTCAAAGGAAACACTCTATTTAAGTGACGGGAGCAACCTCTAGTTAATGTTATAAATTTGTTTAACTCGTTGCTCTACGCTCGAATACATAGCTCAAGCATTGATATTTCAGTCGAATCCTCTCACTATTCAGCTGTTATCATTCACTCAAAGACTCTACCCCATTCTACATGAACCCTCAGGATATAACTTCCCAGCCGCCCGCACCAAAACGGGTGCCCAGGTACCAGCTAAGCTTAAAAGCCGCTATGGCCGTCGCGACTAAAGCTCCTGGCCATCAAGCCTTTAAGCCTTTGATGAATCCAATGGATGAATTCGCATTGGCATCACCTGCCGGACAACAGGACATGGAAGCATACCTACTGGAGTTGCAGGCCGACATCATCAATCGCGAAGAACTGCTCAACCAACGGGAAAAACAATTTAGTGCGCGCGAGCTCGAGTTAAACGAACGAGAAGCCCTGCTAGAGGCGCGTAAACAAATCATCGAATCCTCCACCAGCAGTCAGGATAATACCTCTAATTCCAACGAATCGAAGGCTGCCTTGGATGCGCTCAAAAAAACATTGGATGCACAGGATGCTTCACTCAAAGAAGCTCGCAAAATGCTCCGCGAACGTGAGCTTTACGTCGAAGAATGCGAGAATACATTGGTGGAGCAATCCATGATTCTAACAGAACGCGAAGCACAAGTGGAACAGAGCGAAGAAGACTTTGCCGTTCAAACCAAAAGTATCAACTCCTCCTCGGCAACAACTGAGACCGACTCCTCGAAAGCGTCTTAACGCAAGCGAGGGCGCTTAATCGTCGGTTTGATCGAAGGTACATAAGGTGCATCAAAGGCGCTCTTAAAATCGTAACCGACATTAAAGTCCTCGGGGCTGTCCTGATCGGTTTTACCGAGCACCCGACAAGCGACGAGATTGAATACGATATTACCAAAATCGCGGCAATTGGTGATCCCCCAAGATTCCAGCACGGAACGCGTCATCGGACCGTATTGCTCCAACGCATAGAGCCGAATCCCCTCCAGCAATTGCTGGCCACTTAGGTGATTGGATTGGTTCAGCTCGCCTTGCTTGGCCATTTCCTTCAAACTAAAGTCCAGTGCTTGCCTCAAGAAGTAATACGCACCACGCGCATAGCGTGGATCGTCCTTACGAATGGTATGGATGACTTCGTTAAAATCTCGGTTCGGGTCGTTCACTAAAATTGAATAGAAGTGGGAATCGAGCAGACGTCAACTATGAGCACAGGCAATCGATCGCCACTCCACGGACCATTGAGTATCTAAACACGGCAGCGCCGAGGCTCTATTCGTCCTCAGAAAAAATAGGCGGCGCCTCAGCCGAGTCATCCAAATCCTGCAGGCTAAAGTTAAAAATCGGCAGCAACAGGATCAGTCCGACGCAGGTAAATCCTAAAATCGCAAACCCCGTCACATCATGCACACTGCCAATATCACCAACTAAGGGTAACACCCAATGTGCATCGATCGCTTGAGAGCCATAATTATAAGCCCACAAGGTTAAAAATAAGCTACGCATTAAATTAGTCAGCACCGCAAAACCCATCGCCGCGACCACCAGCAGGACCTTCTTCCAGAAACGATCTAGGAACACCGCAGCCAAAAACGAGCCGGCAAACAAACACGCCGTCAACGAACGAATACCTGAACACGCCTCTTCCACCCCCACTTGCCCCTCAGGTAGAAGCAACACATTGCCCTCTCGCTCAATCGCATAGCCTATAATATCAAATATATTAAACACCACGATCGTCACCTTCGTCAGCAAAAACACACGAATCTCCGTCTCAACCACCGACACCATCGGCGCTGAAATCAGCCAGATCAGGGCAGGAAATAAAAATAATCCAGTCAACATCAAGCGGCTCCTCAACGACAGCGACTGACCATCGACCCGCTCCTTCGTCATAATAAAGACCACACTGAGCAGTAAGCCAGCGAAGCCAGCAGCAATCGCCAATGAAGCTGGATTTTGCGGCCCGGTAACCGAGCGCAGTAACGCACCGATCGCGAAAAGACTCAATCCGGCGAGAAACACTGCATACGCGATCCACTCAAATAACTGCGTAAGACCAGTAGCGACTGGAGCAGTAGGTGGGGCAAGCGCTTCCGGAGCCTCGCCATGCTGCAAATAACTGCGGATCACTGGCCAGCGGTCGTAAATAACGTAGATCGCAAAAAAGGGCACCAAATAGCCGAAACTGTAATCCTCACGCGCACCCCACCAGAAGAATTGATCCCATACCGTGTAGATGGCAAAACCAAGCAACATACCAATCGCAACGAGTTGATCTCGAGCTAACTTTTTAAAACTAAAAACTTGGGTTGAATCACTCACGAAGGGCACAAAAAGAGGTCGGGATAAAACAATGGTAATGTTGATTTTATGAAAGTTACTCCTGGCAAAAGCAACCCTCAAAAAGCTCACAGCAACCGACAACACCACGAAAAACGGCTAAAAACTCACCTCAATAAATAATCGACGCCCCGAGATAGCACCCTACTATTATAAGTCATATTTATGGTCGATACCGCTTCCGATAATTCTTCCCCGCAACTTCCGCCATCTATGCCGGGCCTACATGCTTATTGGCGGATGCCCTACATTCTTGCACCGAAGAATCCTGATAATGGCGGCAACCCCTTCACCCAGATTCACCAAAGCGGCGATGATCAAAAGGAATACATTCTGTTTCGTGGCCAGTGGAACTACATCGTAATGAACCGCTACCCATACAATGCAGGCCATCTGCTCGTGCTGCCCTACCGAGAAGTCGACGAACTCGAAGCGCTCAAACCGGAGGAGCGCCACGAACTGATGGACTTAATCGTAAAAGCCCAGCAGATCCTCTCGCGCGCCTTGCAGCCAAGTGGCTTCAACACTGGATTCAACTTTGGCAAAGCCGCCGGAGCCGGCATTCCCTGCCATTTACATTGCCACGTCGTGCCTCGCTGGGAAGGCGACACTAACTTCATGCCTGTGATCGGTAACACCCGAGTGCTGCCCGACTCGATGGATGCCATGTGGGAGCGGCTGCACGCCTACATCGATGACCCAAGCTGAGCAACTCGTTCATCTCGGGGCACCGGCCGCAGCTATTGGACGCCGCCCACCTCATCATTACACCCAATTTCTCTGTGCCAATTGAAACCATACATTTCACCAGCTCACGACTGCTCAGTCAGCTATACGCGAATGACACGCGCAACTTGATCGAAGCCGAGCGCATGCTCGATGTCGTGCTCGCCAGTCGCGACGACTGGGTCAGCGTCGAAGGCTCCGTAGCAGGCATCGCGCAAGTCCAAGATCTCTTTCGCTTCCTCGATATCGCGCACCAGCAAGGTATCCGTATCCGCACTTCCGATTTCCACTACACGTTGCGCTGTATCGCCGAAGGTAAGTCTAACGAACTGCGCGAGGTTTACAGTAACCCCTTGGTCATTAAGCTCAAACGTCTGAGTATCATCCCTAAAACACTCAATCAAAAGCGCTATTTACAATGCATTGACCAGAATACAGTGACCTTCGGTATCGGCCCCGCGGGCACCGGTAAGACTTACCTCGCCATGGCGATGGCGCTAAAAGAGCTCCTCGCGGGCAACGTCGAGCGAATCATCCTCACTCGCCCCGCAGTCGAAGCAGGCGAAGCGCTCGGTTTTCTGCCCGGCGAACTGCAGGAAAAGATACTGCCCTACCTCACTCCGCTCTATGATGCAATGCACGACATGATGGGCAAAGAGCAGACCATGCAGATGGTCGAACGAGGTATCATCGAAATCGCGCCACTCGCTTACATGCGCGGCCGCACCCTCGCGAATGCCTTCGTCGTGCTCGATGAGGCGCAAAACACCACTCATGAGCAAATGATGATGTTTCTTACCCGCCTAGGAGACGGTAGCCGTATGGTCATCACGGGCGACATCACTCAAATCGATTTACCGAAGGCCAAGCAATCTGGCCTGAAAGAAGCCGCACGACTGCTCAAGAACATCGAAGGCCTGCGACTCTTCTACTTTGACGGACAAGATGTAGTACGACACCCTCTGGTCCAAAATATCATCAATGCCTACGCCCGTAGTGCAGAATGATTGCCGATTATCATCACCTTCCCTCACGCTATATCAGCGTAACTCGAAGCCTACAGTTTACCGACTGACTCCCTTAGAAAAAACAGCCCATGGCCGCATTCTTCAAAAAAAAATCCTCCCGCAAAGCGAAAGCCGCGCAACTCCCCCTTAAAAAGGAACACGCGGGTCGTGGGGCTGAGCGGATCGGTGCCTCGCACTTTTTCGAAACCAGTCGCATCGTCGAGACAGGACTCTTCCTGCTGTTCACCGCACTCGTCGTCATCATCTGCTTTCTCGGTCAAAAGTCCCAAGGCCCGCAAGTCATCCTCAATCAGCCGGCCTCATCACGAATCGTCGCCGAATTTGCCTTCGAACAAAATAGCCAAGTGCTGCTCGAACAACAGGTGCGAGCTGTGCGCGCACAAGTGCCTCCCGTTTTTCAACGCACCTTTCAACCCTACGAGGACTTCCGTGAGATCATTAGCGACCTCAATACCAGTATTGCCAAGACCTTGATTGATCACGAAGCCGAAGGCCAAGCGGTTGTCACTGCAGAGCTGGAAGCCACCGCCAAACAACTAATCGAAGCGACCGGCTTAGAGATCGCCCCCGACACGATCACGTCATTTACTTCTCAAACTAATCCGAAGGAACGTTCTGGTTTGACCAACGATGCACTCAACGTCCTCAAATCACTCTATGACGACGGCATCTACTCCAACCTCAAAGCTGGTGGTAATTCCCCGCAAGTGACGGTCATTCAGTTGATCGATGAGGAAGGACGCTACAATCTACCCTCATCGCGCTCGTATGATGATGCGCTCATCGCGCTACGTGTCCGGCTCGATGCACTCTCGGGCAATCGAGCCAAGGCCCGCACACTGTTTGACATATTCAGAGCCGGGCTACAGCCGAACTTACTGTATAGCGCAGCTGGCACAACGCGCGCAATTGAGCGCGCTATTAGCGACATCACTCCACCGACGATTATCTTTAAAGAAGGTGACACTCTGATCGAGCCCGGCTCCATCATTACTGAAATTGATATTGAATGCCTGCAAGCCTACCACGATGCCGAGCTTGCCCGCGGCGGAGACTCCCTCGTCTTTAATCCACTCTTCCTCGAACGCCTGACGCTGACACTCATTCTTCTCGTCGCAGTGATGATCTATGTGAAGCAAGGATTGCGTAATTTCCATAAGCGTAACCGCGCAATCGCGATTGCCGCAGTCAGCATCCTACTCAATCTTCTGATCATTCGTCTGATCATGGAAATAGGCGACATTGCCCTCCTCAACAATCGCCCTTCGTTGGGCATGTTACCCTACGTTGCCCCTTATGCGCTGGCGCCGATGATCGTCGCCGTGCTGGTCGGCACCGCCCCCGCAGTGATCTCCGCATTGATCATAGCGGTGCTGTTCGGTATCATTCAGGATAATTCCGTCGAGTTCCTCCTGATCGCCTTTCTGTCCGGCGTCGTTGGCAGTTTCATCTCAGCGCATATCCGCAAGCGCTCGATGCTTGTCCGAGCCGGACTCATGGCTGGCGTCACCGCGGCCATCTCTGGTGCGCTGCTTGGTCTCATCGGCCA
>JAFMHF010000053.1:0-8764 GCA_017854655.1 Puniceicoccaceae bacterium
AGTGCCGTGGCGACGTTGGCTTGGAAGCCGAGCGCGGCGGCGCAAAAAATCGCCATTAGGCGTGGAGTGGAGCCGAAACGTTTTAGTCTTCGGCGCGAGGAGTGGTTTATTTCATTCACGAGGGTATGGGGTTATAGGTTGACTGTAAAAAACTAGCGAAATTGGCACAAAACTCTTCGAAATTCGATGAGTCGGACTGAACTAATTTGAAAACTGAAGGGAGCGTAAAGAAAAGGTAAACGTTTAGTCAAGGCCTATTCTAAAAAAACGTTTTGCATCTTTGGACACAGCAGTAGTCAGAAGTTTTATCGAAAATTAAATGACCAAGACCCAGTTAAGATTTATATTGCAGTAGACGAACCCCGCAGCTTCTTTAAACGTTTATTCCACAATCTAAGCCCATCGCATCGCATCAAATGCACTCCCCTTTCAGATTAAATTTTTCATTTCGCACACAGTTGAGTCTTTGCGCTTTATTTGTGTTGTGCTTCGCACCACTGCAGGCGCAGGACCGCGGATCGATCGGCAGCATGAGCTTAGAGTCGCTGACGACCGCGATCAAAGGGCAAGAGACAGGCACAGTGCTCCCTTACATGCTGGAATTGGTGAGGCGGATCGAAGCCGAGCCAGACCCGAGGCTCGATCCTCTGCTGGCACAGTGCTATTCATTGCTGGCGCGCTTCCACTACAATCAGTTTGTCAAATTGCGCCAGCAGCCAGATCGTAAGCAATGCTTCGACTTTGCGCAGCGCCTACTGAAGCGCTACCCCACGAATGTTTATTGCGCGGAAGTCCTCACCTACAAAATTCAGATTTTGATGGCGGACAAGGAATGGGACGCGCTCAAGCCTGTGCTGATCGACGGCCTGCAAGGAATCCGTGCAGGTAAATATTCGGCGACTTATCGTAATCGCTGGTTAACCAACCTCTGTCTAGTGCATGCGATCAAGCAGGAATGGGCCATCGGCGAGCCACGCTTTCGGCAACTCTACGATCTGACGCTGATTGATGACAAAACACGGATCGAGGCGGCGCTCTACTTAATCCGCAGCTACGAGGTACAAAAAAAGCCGGAAAGGATGCTTGAGTTCATTCCGTTGCTTTCACGTAGCGGCGATGATCGCTATGATCCGGAGCTCAATCTTTCGCTGTTTAAACTCGGCAATCAGTTTTCTGACCAGGGCGATTTCATCAAGGCGAACTACCTTTATTTCCTATGTCTCACGCTTGAAGATATCATCGCCTTCAACCAGCAGAAACTGGCGGAATATGAATCCCGCAAGAAATGGTATGTGCTCCAGCCGGGCATATTTGTGCCAGAAGACCTGCGCTACGAAATACAGCGCAGCAGCAAATTCGTCGCCGAGCTCAACAAGCAAAAATCCTACACCTCGGCACTCAAATACCACCGAGCGCGCAATCTGGACCGGATGGAGCGCCGTTACGATGCATTCTTTGCGTATCTGCGCTTGGTGCGCGAACATCCCGAAGATGAGAATGCAGAACTATTTCACTACGCGGCTTTCATCAAAGCGAGCGACATCGGCTATATTAAAGAGGTGCTTGAACTCGGAGAAAATTATTTGGCGATGCCCAATTACCGACTCTATCGAACGGCGGTTTTCGTCAAGCTGATCACCGCCTACTTCAAACTCGAAAATTACCCGCAGGTGCACCTGCACGGTCGGCAGTTTATGCGTGAATACCCGGAGCATGCCTACGCATCGAGCGTGGTTCACTTCATGGGCTTTGCCTGGACGCGCCTGGAACAATTGGACACCCTAGAAAGTGAACTCGGAGCTTACCTTAAGTCATACCCGCAGGCTCCGATGGGCCAGAGTGCCCACTATTGGATCGGGATCACGCAAGTGGTAAAGCAAGCATTTGAAAGCGCACGTGGACACTTTCAATTCGTCGTTGATCATTTCAAGGGCGGTGGTTTCTACACCGATGCCCGCTTCCGCATCGGTGTCTGTGACTTCGGCTTGGGCAACTATGCCGCCGCCGAGACCCTATTCAATAGCTGGGTGAGCGACTACCCGAACAATCATTTGCGAGGCGAAGCCGAAGTGTTCCTCGGTGACATCGCCGCGATCAACGCACAGGTGCCAGAATCGCTCGCGCATTATGCGAGCGTCGAAAACTATACCTCAAAAATGAATTTGATCGATCACGCTTACTTCGAAAGCTCACGCCTACTAGAAGCGAATGATCGTTTGGAAGAAATCATTCCGCTACTTGAGGGCTACGCCGAGAAATTCAGCGAAGACGGAAACCTGTCACGCGCCATTTACCGGATCGGTGAAGTCTACGAGATACTCGGCGAGCCTGCGCGTATGTTGGCGTCTTATTTCGCAGCCATTAAGACCTACGGCAACCAACCAGGGGCGGAGGGAGTTGATCCGATATTACTGCGCTACGTTACCAAATACGAAAGCTACCGCGACCGCTATACAGCCACGATCGCCTTTCTGCAGAAGATCCTGGAAGACCAAAAATTCCGCCTGCAAATGGTGGAAGATCGCAAAGCCTTACACTTACACCGCCTAGAAAATCCGAATCTCTCAAAGGAGATCGTTGATCTGCTGTTACGCGACGAAACGCTGCGAGCAGGCTTGAGCAGTCGTGAGATTCCACAGACAGACGAGGAAATTCAGCTGAGCACGCCGGTCCGCTACGACCGCTCGATCCTGCCTGAAGCACAATCCATCCTTGAATCAACACTCGACGAGGTGAAAGGCCTGCTGGATCGCTTCCCAACCAACCCGCCCCGCGAACGCTTCACCGAACTCTACTGGGTGGCTAAAGAAAAAGACCAACGCACCCTGCTGTTACGCCTCTTAGTGGCCTTCGATGCATTGAATATGCCGGCACCTGATACAGTTGAAGTCACAGTGAATGATCTGCCCGATGCGAGCCCAGCGACCTTGGCATGGATTGCGATGAAACAGCTGGAGTCCGAACCTGAACTCGCTCGACTCGCCGTCGCTGAAGTACTCAGCAAGCATCCATTTTCCCTGGCTGTTCCCGATGCGCAGCAAGTCCAAGCAGAACTACTGATGCGTGATGGTGACCGCGATGGTGCGATCGCTGCATTCCGTCAAATCATCAATGAGAATCCAGTTTGGCCTAAGGCTTCGATGATGGCGCTTCGTATTGGTGAGCTCTACATGGAAGCGAAACAGTATGAGCAGGCACTGGAACAGTATCAAAGTATCCTGCAAGTGCGTGACTGGCGTGGGCCCGCTTGGGCGGAAGCCTGCTACAAAATTGGCCAGTGTTTTGAAGCGCGCACCGAGACACTCAAAGCGCATGGCTACTATGAGCGCACCTACCTCTCTTACCGCCAGTTCCCCACATGGGCTGGCAAGGCTCTCTACGCGGATGGCAAGCTCCTCGAGTCAATCAACGAACTAGAATCTGCAAAAAATGTTTATCTCGAGTACATGGCTCTTCCAAACGCAGAATCCCTCAGCAACTTTAATGACGTGAAACGCCGTTATGATTCACTCAATGTATAAACTATCCACCGGCTTGGCCGTCACGTATTTACTCGCTCTGTCGATCGGGTCGGTGCCTCTGAGTGCCCAGATCAATCATCAGGCCGCTGCGCTGGAACAGGCCAGGGCATTGATGAAACAGCCACTAGACGTGGTTCAAATCCGGGGCAACACGCAGAGCAAGATGCGCTTGACTGGTATCGAGAACGAACAAGTCATCTTCCAAATCGGCAATGGCATGGGTGAAGCTTCGATCCCGCTCGCTCAGCTTGGTGAGATTTCATTTCGTATTCTGGTCGACGATGAATATAATCAAGCAATCGGAGCCATCGTCAAAGAAACGCTGAATCGACAGCAGTTGAATATTATCCGCGAACGTAATTTTCCGATGGTTCGCTTCCTGCCGATTCCTCGGGAAAACTCGATCTTTCACGAGGCAGTCAAAAAGCTATTCGAAGCCTTAATTCTGACCGAGAGCTACGATCAAGCGCTGCTGCTACTGCAAAATATCGATCTTAACAAGCTCGACCCCGAGTTCGAGCAGTTGGCGATCCGCCTTTCTGGCAAACTTGCCGATGAAGCGGCTTACGAATTGGCTTCGGCCACCCTTGAAGAGATCCCGATTGAATCGATCAACCTAGCCAATTTGAATGCAGTCCTAGAAACAGCTGGTACTATCCGCGACCACGAAAACTATGAGTCCGCGAAGACCCTCTACGACCGTTTGGCCAGCAACCCGGAAAGCCGTGACCTTGAAGCGACCTACTGGTCCTACTACTGTGGGATCTACCTGGGAATGTTTAAAGATGACCACTTGTTCCAACAACAAGTCGAACAAATCAAACCAGGTGAGCCGCTGTTTTCGCTGCAACAACTGATCCTCGGTACCTACTACCTGCAAAGGGAGCAATTCCCGCTTGCCATGAAAACGATCAGCGAGGGCGTTGCGTATGCCCGCCCGATCGATCCGTGGATCGCCGAGCTCATGTATCGTTCCGGGGTCGCCTACGAGGCGATTGAGGAAATGCAAACCGCAGCCGCGGTTTACGACGAGACAGCTAAATTCTTTCCGAACTCAAACTGGGCAAAACTCGCCCGCGAGGCCTACGACCGCATACAACTTCAACACTAAACAGACTTATGAATAGACAATCCCAAAAATCCAATCGCGGCTACCGCTGGCTGCTCCTATTACTCTGCCTCAGCTTCTTGCCTTATACGACAATGACTGCTCAGGATGCAGCGCCTGCCACTACTGAGAGCGCCGAACTAGCTCCTGCAGGAGACGCCACACTGATGGGTGCCTTCAAGCAAGGTGGCCTCGCGATGTATCCACTTTTGATATTCTCAATTGCGACCATGGGCTTGGTGATCTACAACGGGCTGTACGTACGCGAAAACGCGATCATCAATCAGGCTACGATCGACAACGAAGTGACACCTGCCCTTGATAAACTCGACTTTGCTGCCGCGATCGAAGCGTGTGATCAAAACAAGGGACCTGTAATGAATATCCTACGCAGTGGACTGCAGACCACAGAGCGCGGCAATTTCAACCCTGATAAGATCGATCAAGCATTCAACGAAGCTGCCTCAGTGGAACTGGCTCGTCCGTTTGTCTTCGTCAACTACCTGCAGGTGATTGCGTCGGTTTCGCCGATGGTCGGTCTACTGGGCACGGTTAGCGGTATGGTTAAAGCATTCCGGACCATCTCTGAACAAGGAATGGGCCGCCCCGAGCTACTCGCCAATAACATTTCCGAAGCACTGGTAACGACCGCGAGTGGTCTGTTGGTGGCGATCCCCGCTCTGATCGCTTATTTCTTCTTTAAGAATAAATACGGTAAAATCGCCGCCTCCGTTTCGCAGGTGCTCGGTCGCATACTTCGAGACGTAACAGACCGCCACGAAAATCCCTCCGATCCTTCGGCGTAAGCCTCATTAAGAATGAAATGGGAATTACCAGATAACGACGACGAGCCCGATCTCACTCCGATGATCGATATCGTCTTCCTCTTGATCGTTTTCTTCATGACAGTTGCCAATGTGGTGACTGCTCAGAAGAAACCGATCGAAGTTCCCGTCGCCTCGAATGCCAATGTGCCTGAAACGCAGGAAAACCGCGAAGTCATCACAGTGGTCCCCGATGGTCAGATCTATCTCGGCACGCAAGCAGTCTCGATCGAAGATCTCAAAGCGATCGTAACAGAGGGAATGCGTACGATAAGAGACTACCAAGTACTCTTACGGGTCGACTCCCTCACCCACTTCACTCACACCCGCGATGTGATGACCGCCTGCGCAGAAGTCGGTGCAGTGGACATCATCTTCGCGACCTATCAAAGCGATAAATAGTAGGATATGAAAGCGACTGATACCTATTTAAAAACCAAAGATCGAGTGGATCTAACCGCAATGATCGACGTGGTTTTCCTGTTGTTGATCTACTTCATGGTGACCACCACGATCATGAAGCAAGAGGCTGATTTGGGCATCAAGCTGCCCACCAGTGTCCCTGCCGCACCAGATACGCCACTGCCGGAAGAACACCTAGTCGACATATTGTCTGACGGTGGTATCCTATTCAACGGTGCCCCACTGGGCGATCCTGCCGGCTTCCAACTGCCCGAGCTAGTCGGACTGCTAACACAAATTCGCGCCTCTTCCGAGCGGGCGGGCTTTAAAACGCTAATTCTCATCAACCCGGACGAGATGACTGAGCAGCAGGCGATTGTGAATGTCATGAACGCTTGCGTAGAGGCTAAAGTTACCTCCGTCACCTTCGCCTCAGGCGAATAACCCATTATTCTTTAGAGTTATGTCTGATACCCGTCCATTTTACCTCCGCTGGTTTACCGGAAGCCGCCTGGCAATGGTGATTGGTATTAGTTTAGCCATTCACTTTGTGATTGGCGTCTTTTTTGGAGGTCGCGTGATCTTTGATCGCCTACAGGCCCCCGAACCGCAACTGGAGGCGCCGGCCATTCCAGAAAGCATCGACCCAATGAAGCGGGAGTATAAGATCAAGATGAAGCGCTCGCAACAACAGTCCGCCGCCCCACTGCCGATTCCGATCATCGCAGAGATCCCCTCCGACTTGAGCCTCGATAATATCGACCTGAATATCTCCAATCCACGCAGTGACGTCCGCATTCGTGGTGCCGGAGACGGCGATGGTACTGGCAAAGGTTTCGGCGATGGCTTTGGCGATGGTGCAAGCTTAGACTTGGATATTAAGATCGATTTCTTCGGCATTTCAGGCGGTGGCAAACACATCGTCTTTGTCATCGATTTCTCGGATTCTTTAAGGGATTCAGGAAAAGAAATGATTATGCGTAGGGAAGCCACTCGAGTGATCGAAGAGCTACCGCTAGAGGTCAATTTTGGATTAATTTTCTTTGCCGGACCGACCTGGCCTGGCATGGATGACGTTCGGGATTCGGCAGATAATTGGGTTTCGAGTCGTGCAAGTGGCGTAAACGGCGCCGCAGCTGATTCCTTCCGCCCCAAGAAGTGGAGTCGGCTACCCAAAGCCCGTTATTATAGTGCTGATTCTTTCGCACGAAAAAGGGCGCTCAAAGCAATCCGCGAGACCCCCACCCTGTTTGGTACCATCTTTGATGTACCGATGTATATGGCACTCACAATGGATCCGATCCCAGACACGATTTTCTTCATGACCGATGGCTATTGTAGCAATGATCGAGGCATTACGCAAATTCGACAAATGATCCAACAACTTAAATCTCAGGGCAAGAAAATCCCCGTTATCCACACGATCGGATTGGGCATCTCATCAAATGCTCACCTCGATAGCATAGCTGCGATTGGAAACGGTGAGTCTAGGTATGTCACCCGACAGGCTTATCTGAAAAAATATGGGAATTCACCATTTCCGCCCAGCAAAGAGCCCCGTTTTGAAACGAGTGGAAAAATTCCAATGGTGCCAAGTGACGAGTATCCGATCAAATTTGAGCTCAAGTAAGACAACTTGCTTTTAAACACCGACCAAGCCGTTTTACAAATTGAGGTACAGGCTAAGGCAAATCCTATGATTTAGAGTCGATACAATTCGACTCGGCCTGTTGTATTGCGCGTCTTGCTTTTTTAGTAGCGTGCGCGCTTTGCTTAGTTCGTTGCCCAGCTTTTGCCACTCAATATAACCAGCACGTTGTTTCTTGTAAGCTCCGCTCAATTGACAATGCCTGTCAGCAATCAATATAATATAAACGTTTTCTCGATTGATTCAAAACGAAAATAAATAAACCGATGAGCCCGCCACTTCACCGACTCGCCTTTGCTGTCTGCGCGCTTTTGCCTGTCAGCGCCTCCGCCACTGTGGCCTCGCCGACGCAAGACACGCGACCGAATATTATTTTTATCCTGTGCGATGACTTAGGCTATGGAGATCTGGCAGTGAACGGGCATCCCTATGTAAAGTCCCCCAACATCGATCGCTTGGCCGCCGAGGGGCTAACGATTCAAAATGCCTACATGAGTTCCGCTTGGTGCGCGCCGAGCCGCTACGCGCTAATGAGTGGTCGCTATCCGGCGCATTATTTTCAAAAGTCCCTTAGTATGGACGCTGAGGCGCCCAACCTTTACCAGCTATTAAAAAGTGTCGGCTATACGACGGCTCATTTTGGAAAATGGCATATGAGCGGTAAAGGGGCAGAAGCTCCAACTGCTGCAGCGTATGGAGTCGATGAGGACTTTATCCACAACGGTAAAGTCGAAGGTTGGAACAAAGAAGAGCGTGATCAACCACACTGGCGCGAGAATACGACTCAGCGCTACGTCGATTTAGCGATTGATTTCATACAAAGGCAAAAAGTAGCTGAGGCGCCATTTTACCTAAATCTTTGGGTCTACCCGACCCATTCCTACATCGATCCGCGCACCGATATGCTGGAGCCCTATCGCGATCTTCAGGTCGACATTCAAGACTTCGAGAATCCCCTGATGCGGGACTTTCTGACGTGGATTAGCACGCAAGGCGACCTCGAGGCAGCGATGCGCGCCTACTGCTCCGATGTGACCGAATTAGATAATCAGCTTGGCCGCCTGCTGCAGGCACTCCAAGACTTAGGCATCGACGAGGATACGCTGATTGTCTTCTCCAGCGATAATGGCCCACCGCCGCTCGGAGGCGTTCACAATCGCGATCAGTTAGCTAAGCGTATTAAGGAACGCCCCACCCTGCTGAATTGCGTCGGCTCATCTGGACCGTTTCGAGACCGTAAGATTTCCTTACACGACGGAGG
>JAFMHF010000053.1:8990-15540 GCA_017854655.1 Puniceicoccaceae bacterium
GTGCGCGACAAGCAATGGAAAGCGCATCTGCAGAAAGGCAAAATCCGACTTTTCAATATTCTGCAGGACCCGTCCGAGTCGAACGATTTATCTCAGCGCCTGCCTGAAAGAGCGTCGCATTACCTTGCTCTGCTCGAGGCTTGGGAAGCGGCAGTGCTGAACCAGTAATACGCCCTTCAAGAGCTTAACCCAACATCGAACGCTTCGACACAGCCGGCGGACGACCCCTGCAGGAGAGGTTACTATCTAAGCAGATACATTTTCGATGCTTCATGCGTCGCGGCGGATCGAGCCGCAGAGTCGTTAAACTCGCCAAACGGACGGCCCGGGATCTCGCCAATGTATTCAGTGAGACGCTGCTTGAGCAGTTCAGCAACTTCGGGCATCTGACTGTAAAGATTGGTTTCCTCGTCCGAGTCGTTGGCTAAGGAGTACAGCTGATCGTCATCGAAGTAGGTCGGATGGGTATTGGCTGACAGCGAGCCTAGCTGACGGTTGTCGACGTAGTAAGGGCGCGGCTCAATGTGCCTGCCGGTCGCCGTGTTACCCTCAACCCGCTCCCACAGATACCCTTTATCGATCTGAGCATAGATTTCAGGCGTGTAGCGCACGGCCACGTATTTGAAGGTCTTGGTGCGCACGGCTCGGGCATAGCCAATCTCGCAAAAAAGAGCATCCCGCACCACAGCGTCGCTGCCCTTGAGCACCGACGCCAAACTGACGCCATCCACCGCACGGGTCGGTAGACTTGCAGCACCCGTCAGCGCGAGCAGGGTCGGCGCAAGGTCGACCTGACTGACGATTTCATCATAGCTTCGACCGGGCGAGGCGATGCCATTGGGCCAATTCAGCACCAGTGGCACCCGCATACCAATATCATAGAGCGAGGATTTACCCCATACCAGTGGCCCCGAAACCGTCTTCTCACCATGATCGGCAGTAAAAATAATCAAGGTGTCATTGCGAATGCCGTGTTGATTGAGCTTGTTGACGATGGCGGCGAGCGAGTGGTCGAGCCAAGTCTCACGAGCGGAAACGGGATGCTTGCGCGCTGCTTTCACCTCATCGATAATCTGCTGCCGTGAAGGCATGAAGGAGTAGTCCTGATTGGGCAGGTAGCCGGCACTGGTGTAAGCATTGTCGGCGCGCAGCGTTTTGCTTAGATCGTTGCGTACCGGTCCGTGCGTGATGGTCGGCGCCATGTAGAGGAAGAATCGCTCCTTGTGATTTTCATCGATAAAGTCGAGGGCGCCCTTGGTGATCCATTCTTGATTGTGCACATTCAGGGCATCGCTGCGCAGCTCGACGAGGTTTGCCTTGTAGTAGCTTGCCACGTAGTCGAAGCCGAAGGTCCGCATCCGCTGACAGAGCACACGCTGATTATGGCGCATTTTGGCATTGGTCGTGGCGTCCGTCTTCGGCTCGGCCTTCTTTGGATAAGCAAGCAGGCCCTTCGCTGCCCAGTTATTGGTGTTGTTGAGATCGTCGTCCGTGAAGTGGCCCTTGCCAACGAGACCGGTGCGGTAGCCTGCCTGTTGCAGCCAGGCACCGAGATTTTGGCCGTCGGGTTCGAGTTCCGTATCGGAGACGGCGAAGCGCCCAACTGTACCGAGCGGATAGCGCGCGATGAAGCGTTGGCTGGTATTACGCGAGGGCCAGCGACCGGTCATCAAGGCATAGCGCGAGGGCCCACACACGGTCGACGCGGCAAATGCCTCATTGAAGCGGATGCCGGTCTCGGCTAAAGTGTCGAGTGTTGGCGTGAGACAATCACGCCCCTCGAAGCCAAAGAAATGGCCGCCTGCCATATCATCGACATTAATGATGATCACATTGGGGCCAGTCGCAGGAGTCTGAGCCACCACCTCGTAATAGAGCGAGTTTGCTGCCGCGACCAGTTTAAGCTCACGATCGGCGGGAAGGTCAAAGTTGCGGGTGCGAATGCCACCCGTGCCGCTGCTCAGAGATCCATAATTGGCGAGAACGAATCTATCACCTAGCGCGAAGTTACCCCGGTACTTTGATCCGTCGAGTATCCACTCAGAGCCGACCTCGAGGGCCAACTCGCCATCGCCGAGTTCAAGCGGACTACTACCGTCGGCATCAGGCAGCGTGATCACTGTGGCTGACTTTCCCAGTTTAAAGGCACTACCTACGCTGCGCAGAGATACGTTCGACCCCTCGAGCATCAGTTGTACGACCGCTTCTAATTTTTCGCCAATTCGCAGCGAGGCCAGCGACAGACCACCGCGCTCACGAAGCGTCAGGGAGCCATCGACTATCTTTAGCCCAGCGGGGCTTTTAGCGGGGACACGGTCAAGGATGACATCATAGCCATCGATCACCGCATCGCCAGCCGCTGGGAGCGTGTCGGAGCTCCAGTTGGTAGAAGTCGACCAGAGATGGTTACTACTGTCGTTATCGAAGTTGGCTGCGCCCGCAATGCCAAGGTGTAGCAGGTAACACCCGATAATTAACAAAGGTTTCAGTTTGAGAAGCTTCATGTGAGGAGTTTAGTGATTTTAAAAGTGCTTAAAAGCAGGGGATTGATCCAACGAGGCTGAATGGTTAATCGATTCACCTTTTTAATCAAATACATTGCAAGTACGAATTCAGATTTGACCTTGAGGATGGTTCTTCATGTGTATTCTTGGCCACCGCCAAGCCGATGCGCGCCCTATCATCTTTGCGCTAACTTACCCGTGTAGGGACTCTTGGCGAACCTTTAGGCATGAGTTGTTTCCTGCCTCCTCGGCATTGCTATCAACCAAGCTCAAGCAGTCGTTTTTACAAAAGCGCTGCACTCGCATTGAGGGAGATCCGGTTGCTTTACGATAATATGATTTATTAAGAAATTGACTATCTCAGCAAGACTCAGTTTCAAGCTGGAATTCGCTGCAGATCAATACCGTACTATCCTCTATTTGGCTTGCTCAGATAAACGTTTATACTTAACCGTCGTGGCGATTATATAAAAATGAAAAAATACTTTCTAAGCTTGATTCTGAGCATAATCTTTTGCTGCGCGCAGGGCGATCCTGCCTGGCAAATCGTCGAGACGCAGCACCCCACTAGCGAGCTAGTGGTCTCTGGCTACAACGTGATGGATTTTGGAGCGGTCGCGGATGCGGTGACGGATTGCACCCCTGCCTTTCAGGCAGCACTCAACAAAATGGCCAGTCATGGCGGAGGCACTGTGTTCGTCCCTGGGGGTGCTTATGCGTTTCGAGGGCGCCTTAAGATTCCCCCTTCGGTAACCTTGCGTGGAGAATGGCTCGAGCCGACGACACACAGCGCACAAGTCAAAGGCACCGTCCTAGCTGTTTACACCGACGCAGGTAACGCAGACGCACCACCATTCATCTCGGTCGACACCAGTGCGGGCGTTAAAAATTTGGCAATTTGGTATCCGGAGCAAAACGCACGCAGACCCATCCCCTATCCTTTTACCCTAGCGCAATTAGGACAATTAGATAACGCCACTTTCGAAAATCTAACTTTAGTCAATCCGTATCAGGGGATCCGTATCGGCCCGGGGCCCAACGAACTGCACTACCTACATAATATTTACGGCACCCCGCTAAAGGTCGGGATCAGCTATGATTCAACGACCGATATCGGGCGCCTCGAGGAGATAAAGTTTTCTCCTTATTACTGGCTGAAAAGCGGACTTCCTCGCCTGCCCGCAGCAACGGACTTACGCGATTGGCTGCGTCTAAATGGTGTCGGCATCCACATGATGCGCAGCGATTGGGAATACGTGGATCGGGTCATCGTCGAAGGCTACAACATCGGTTTCCGAGTCACGGAAGGTGCTCGCGGCGCGGCCAACGCTCAGTTTAGACGCCTGATTTTGCGGGATTGCGAAATCGCCCTATCCGTCGACAAGACGAACCCTTTCGGGATGGTGTTTACCCAGTGCTACATCCAGGGCAACAGGCACGCTATTTTATTAAGCCCGGAGTTCGAATCGGCTGTCTTATTTTCAGAATGCATTATCACTGGAGAGCGTGCCTTAGAATCCAAGGGCAAAGGAGTGGTGCTCATGGAGCAATGCACAGTGAAGAGTGGTCATATTGAGATGGCAGAAGGCAGCCTGTCGATGGTTGGAGGTTCGCTAGAAAGCGCAGGCAGTACCGTAAAAATTGGAGCAAGAGTCAGCGGTGCATTGTTCGCTGGAGTCGAACTGGCGGGTGGCAGACGCTCCATCCTCAATCAAGCGGGCAAGTCCGTCGTGCAGTTCTCGGAGGAGCGAATTGAGCTCGAATCGATCCCCCGCTTCCCGGATCACGACAAGCGCACTTACAAACCAAGCACGAATAGCTTTACGGTCGTCGCGCCCAAAGGCGAGCAAGACATGACTCGCGAGATTCAAGTAGCCATGGATACCATCGCTTCAGACGGTGGTGGCACGGTGTTTTTGCCGGGAGGCAATTACACACTCTCTGGCAACTTAAACGTCCCTAGCGGCGTCGAGTTGCGCGGGATACATGATGTGCCGCACCATACAATGGGCGGTGGCAGCATTTTGCACATCTATCCAACCACCGAGGCCCCCACGATCACCCTACAGTCCCAAAGTGGACTGAGAGGGCTATCTTTTCATTATCCCGACCAGGATATGAATAATTTGCAGCAGACCCCCTTCCTCATACAAGGCCAAGGCAGTGAGCTCTACATCATTAATGTAAACGTCGCGAATGCCTACAAGATCCTCGATCTGATGAGCTACCGCTGTGACAAACACTTTGTCGATTATCTCTCCGGCGCTCCGATTAAGACGGGGATCGCAGTAGGTGGTGGCAGTCGCGACGGGGTGATCCGTAATGTACAATTCAACCCGCACTATGCGCGCAGACCCGCACGAGGTAATCCGCTGTTTGCGCCTGCCCGCTTCGAGAAGCTCTGGGACTATCAAAAAGAAGAACTAGTGGCCTTCATTGTCGGCCATACCGAGAATCAGTTTTTCTATCAAAATTTTGTCTATGGCTGCCTGTACGGCATGCATTTTATCGAAGAAAGCGGCGGCAGCCCGCGCAACTGCATCATCCATGGCCATGGCACCGATGGTGGCAAAGTCGGGGTATTTTTCGAGTCCGGCAGCGAACACATCACGATGATCAACTCCGAGCTCGTTGCGATGTCGACCACCAACAAAGTCGCGATTAAGCTGGGCAGTGAGTTCAACGCGACGACCGTGCTCATCGGCAGCTTAATTTGGGGCAATCCCGACTATCTGGCCGTCGTCGATGGAGGCGTTCTAAAAATTCAAAACCTACACGCCACCCGACACGGAAATGGTATTTTGGCGAACGGCGGAAAAATCGAAGCCCGCAACCTTAATTTCCTGAGTGGCAAGGGTGCCCACGTGCAAGAAAGAGGCGGCAAGGCACTTTTGGAATCCGTCGTCACGCAAGGCGCACTTCGCATTGACGGCAATCAAGGCACCGCCCTCTCTATTGAGCGCTACTAGGCGTGCTTGACGGAACTTTCGGCACACGCTGAGGAATCGCAGTGAAATTCACCCGACCGACCCGCCCGCCTGGTTTCGGGCTAATGATGTAAAGCATCCGTAGGTTTTCAGTGTATTGAATCAGGCCTTCAAACACTGGCAGCGGATCTTCGCCCTCCGGCAAGCTGACCATCATCGCTTGCTGGTGAGTTCCGTCCTCAAAGTTGCCCGAAACGTCAGTGAAATTTTGCTTCTTAATCTCGTAAACCTTATCGTCCAACTTCAGCGCGATGGTGAACGGTGCTAAGTTTAAAAACCGGTAGGTGCCTGCGCTGAAAGTGCCCCAGTTATCATCAATTGCAAAGCACCGATAGGCCTCTGCTTCACTTTCCCGCTTTGACATGATGAGCATATACTGACGGCTGTTACCTGGCAATTGGCACTGCGCGACCTGTTGGCGCAAGGGATTGCCCGCCGCATCCGTTTGACTGAGTTCCCTGAAGAAAACAATCGGTTGTTCACCGCGGTACATAAATGGCTGAGAGCGCCTATTTTTGAATGCGAAGAGCGACTTTACTTCACCCGCACTCTCGTATTTAAGGTCGAGTATCCGACTATCCAGCGAGAGCACGGTAAGTTTGACGGTTGGTGTTTCGGTCTGCGCACAGAGGGTTGCGCCGAGGAGAGTGAGAAGGAGTATCAGTGTATGCTTCATGTAATTAAAGGAGTGAATGCTGATTAAACGTCGTCTGCTGACAATTGACGGATCGAGAGCACCTTAAAACGTCTGCCGAACGGCTGTGGGTCTCCACTTGAGTCCAATGCCGTCCAATAATTTGGGTTCTCAGGTGAGTCGCTGGATGGATTCACTGGTTCAGGAAAGCGTTGAACGATCGCTTCATACCATACCTTAGCCACCACTTGCCCGCTGATCGGATCCAAGCTTTGACCGTAGGAACGAATACGAAAAGTATCGCTACGCACAGAGATAAACGAGCCAATCGCTTGCAGCACATCGGCCTGCATCAGGTAGGTGGGCGCCGACATGCTGGCGGACCCTGGGCTGCCATCGGCCAACAAGATATTCTCTGGTTCTGG
>JAFMHF010000054.1:0-8215 GCA_017854655.1 Puniceicoccaceae bacterium
TTTGGCATCACCGCCAACTACCGCTGGTAACTGCTGCCTAGCATATTTCGAATCAAGAGGAAGGTACCGCACGGGCCTTCCTCTTTTTTGTATCAGTGAAACGAGTGTCATTGAAAATAAAATGAATCTTTAAGCATTGGAATGCTGGAAGGACAGCGTCCCTTCTCTCCGCGCGTTGGTTAGGGCAGTGTTCCTCCCAAGGGCTAACA
The DNA here is from genome assembly GCA_017854655.1 of Puniceicoccaceae bacterium. Lineage (GTDB taxonomy): Bacteria > Verrucomicrobiota > Verrucomicrobiia > Opitutales > Coraliomargaritaceae > Lentimonas. The sequence continues at coordinate 210 of JAFMHF010000054.1, forward strand.
CGCGAGACTGCGGACGTCGGAGACGGCATCGCTTCACAAACCCAACTCTAAACCGCCACCTTCATTTTCAGAATAGAAAACCAGATCACGATCTAGGTTTGCTAGCCTACACAAAAAAATCGCGACCCATTGCTGGATCGCGATTTGTTTTAAAAATTCAGACGTATCTGCGCGCTAGTAAGCGCGACCATCTTTATTCTCGAAGTAATTGATGAAGGCTTTGTTCAACATCGCATAGCCACCTGGAGTCGGATAATTACCAGTAAAATACCAGTCTCCATTGTTGTTAGGCAGCGCTGCACGCATCTTCTCAACGGGCAAGAATACCACATCTAAATCACCCTGCCATGGGATATTTTTGGGATAAACAAGATCGCCGATTTTTTTCGAAATTTGCTCGGCGGTGTAACGATCATACAAACGCTTCACGTGGTTGACTTGCTCGACTGCTGGAAGATCCACTTGCTCCAAGCAATCGCGATAGACTTCCTTCAATAGCTCAGATTGGCCATCGTCTTTAATCAGTTGGACCGTCGCCTTAAATGCGATGAACTTACTGAGCTCCGACATATCGATGCCATAGCAATCAGGGTAGCGAATCTGTGGCGCAGTCGATGCGACAACGATCTTGCGCGGATTAGTGCGACTAAGAATCTTCAAAATTGACTCTTTAAGGGTGGTGCCGCGGACGATCGAATCGTCGATGCAGACAAGGCTATCATTGGGCTTAACGACACCGTAAGTGATATCGTAAACGTGTGAGACGAGCTGCGCACGGCCCTCTTCTTGGGCAATGAAGGTGCGGAGCTTAACATCCTTATGAGCAATTTTTTCGCCTCGTGGCCAGTTGCCCATGATCAATTTGTCGATCAGTTGCTCATCCAACGTACCTTCGGCATTTGCTTTAAGTAGAGCGTCCTTTACTTCCGTGCGACGATGTAAGCGCAGCGCATCGAGTAACCCATAGTACGCGGTCTCGGCGGTGTTAGGCACGAAGCTGAATACGCTGTTGGCAAAGTCATTATCGATACACTTAACTACCTGTTCCAACAATGCGCCACCGAGAGCCTTACGCTCGCGATAAATGTCAGCATCGTTGCCTCTAGAGAAATAGATACGCTCAAACGAGCAAGGCGTGATCGGACGCTCTGGTGTGAAGCGATCTGAGTAGATCGTGCCGTCGGCCTTGATCACCATCGCGGTGCCAGGCTCGAGCTCGCAGACATTCTCGATCGGCTGATCAAAAATCGTCATCAATGCCACGCGCTCGGAGGCATATGCCACAACTTCATCATTCTGAAAATAGAAACATGGGCGGATGCCTTGCGGATCGCGCATCACAAACGAGTCACCATTACCGATCAAGCCAGCGATGGTATAGCCACCGTCCCAAGTCGCCGCAGCTTTTTTCAGGATCCGGATGGGGTCCAGATCTTTGCTGATAATCTTAGGAATGAGCTTCCCTTCGACATTCTGATCGCGCATCTGGTGGTAAATCGCGTCGTGTGCTTCATCGAGATGGAAGCCGACGTCTTCCAGCACAGCCTGCGTATCGGTACCGAATATCGGGTGTTGGCCACGGTTGATCAGGTCGTTGTTGATGTCTTTCTCATTGGTAATGGTAAAATTACCAGCGAGCATCAGGTTCTTGGTCGGCCAGTTCGACTGGCGCACGAAGGGGTGACAATTCGACGATGAGTACACGCCTGAAGTGCCGTAGCGCAAATGCCCGAGCAGCACTTCACCCGCATAATCGAAGTGTTTCTTAACCGTATCGGGAAACTCTGGATGAATCACACCCGCATCGATCTTGTTCTGATAGTCCTTCAGTTGCCCTTGGAAAATGCGCGACAACGGATTGGTCTTAATACTGCGCTCGCGCGCCATATATGCCTGCCCCGGATTGACATTAAGCTTCACACAGCCGATACCCGCACCGTCTTGGCCACGATTATGCTGCTTCTCCATCAGGAGAAACAACTGGTTAAAGCCATACAGCGGTGTGCCGTATTTTTCTTGATAGTAAGCCAAGGGCTTGAGGAGACGGATCATTGCGATGCCGCATTCGTGCTTAAGAAAGTCGCTCATAGATGGGAAAAGACAAGCGGAGGGTAAAAGGCTTTTTTCCGCCGTGGCGATGCTAACTTACAACTTTGTTGCAATTCGCCGCTCAAGCCAGTCATAGAGAGGCACTTCGAGCGTCACGTCTTATCTGGATACAACACCACACCAGCATCGGAAATACCGCGCTTCAACAGATGCTCGGCATTTGCGGGTTCCACATGCACCAGCACCTTGGAAACTTCTGGGTGTTGCTCACATAGACGCAGCTTCACTTCCCGCGCGATTTGATGCCCCATCTCGACCGTGATCCTAGGGTCCACTTGCAGGTGTAGATCGATTTCGTAAACGTCGCCGACCCGCCGCACCCTAAAGTCGTGATACGCAAGCGCACCGGGCGTCGGCAAAATATGTTCGCGTAAATCCTCGATCACTTCGCGCTCTGGTGCGGTATCGAGCAGGTCTGAGCACGCCCGCAGAAAGATTTTCGCGGCCTCAAACACCAAATAACAGCCCAACACCAACGTGACCGCACCATCCAAAAATGCCCAATCCGCGCCGCCGAGCCACACGCCCAACAGCGCCACTGCCACCCCGACCGATGAGATACTATCCATTCGGTGGTGCCATGCATTCGCCATCAACAAGTCCGAGTGCAAGCGCTTCGCCACCGCGCGCGTCCACCAAAACAGTGCCTCCTTAACTAGTATTGAAACAATCGCAACACAGGCCGCACTTCCCGCAACGGGTGCCACTCGCGCCCCCGAGCGAAAGTCTAACAACGAGGACACCACCAACGAGATCGAAAAAAAGATCAAAATCCCGCCAATAAAGAATTTCGCCAAACTCACAAATTTGTGATGTCCAAAGTGGTGATTCTCATCCTCTGGACGACGTGCCATTGATAGTCCTAACAGCACTGCAATATCGCTCAGCAGGTCCAACAGACTATGCATACCATCAGCAATCAAAGCCTTCGAACCGAGCGACCATCCCGCCAGTGTCTTAATCAGCCCCAACAATAGATTCACCCATAAGCCAATCCATGTGATCCGCATGCCATCTTCTGATTTTCGCATCGCACTGATTGCTATCAAAGTCGTTTCAAGATGTCGCGATTATTCCACCTCGCGACAAATAAACCTAATTTTCGGAAGTCGGCTTAGGTTCTGTCTTAGAAACCACGAATAGACACTAATTTGCACGAATTCAGAGCGTCGCCAATTTGGCGAAGAAGTAATCTCATGGACTGGGCTTTTAATGCACACCTCTAACGATGCCTGAGTATAATGGTGAAAATATATTCGTGTGGTTTCGTGTCCATTAGTGGCTCCAACTGCTCTTTTTAGGATAAAGCGTGAAAATATTGAAGCAATCATGGTAGGGACGCTTGCCCCGCAGCAATAACGCACCCAATCGATTAATAAAACGCCACTATCTGATTGCCAGTAATCCAGCGAACCACCAGAAATGTCGCCTTATTCGTGCCTACTCTTAGTAAAGAACCCTACGGTCTACGAGCGACTCTTGATCGCCTCGTCTATTTTCGTGACCCCGAGCGGCACGAAACTGATGCGCCGCACGCGTTTATCTACTTCATCACGATCGCCAATCTCTCTAATACCACGATCACCCTCAACGGGCGTCGCTGGGTGATTCGGGGCGAAGATGGCCATCAAAACGTGTTCGAGGGCCAAGGCATTGTCGGTAAAGAGCCCACCCTAGCTCCCGGCGAATCATTCTCCTATAATAGCCATCACGCAGCGCAGGGCAACTGTAGCGCCGACGGCTCCTTTCACGGCATTGACAGCGCCGGCGATCCCATCCATGTCCGTATCCCACCTTTTGAAATGAGGGTGCCTCCTGAATCCCCACATGGACAGACAGAGATCGACCTCAAATAATAGCCATGAAACTTATCGACCTCAATCGCCTCGGCGGCATCGGAGCCAACTCCACCTACGTTCAAATCGGCAGCTTCAACATCCTTATCGATGCTGGCCTCAATCCCAAAGAGCTCGGCTATCAAGCGATGCCCGACTTCGCGCCAATCGAAGACGTGAAAATGGATCTGATCATCCTCACCCACTGCCACCTCGATCATCTCGGCTCTCTGCCTGTCGCATCCGCGCATAATCCTGACGCCCCCGTTATTACTTCGGTGCCAAATATCGAACTCGCGCCACGCATGCTGCGCAACTCGATCAACGTCATGAAACGTCAACGCGAGGAGCACGGCATCAGCGACTACCCTCTCTTTCTACACCGTGACGTGGTGGAACTCAGCAAACGACTCGTCGCCCAACGCTATGAACGCGGTGAGATCTACACCAAAGGAGACGATAAGATCGAGGTCATTCTGCACACCTCCGGCCACGTGGCGGGTGCTGCATCGGTTGAATTCATCCACGCAGGTCGCCGGATCGTCTTTTCTGGTGATGTACTATTCGAGCATCAACGCACCCTGCCTGGTGCGAAGCTGCCAACCGGCGACATCGACACACTGATTTTAGAAACCACCCGCGGCGCCAAAGCCCGCGTCGACGGCGTGTCACGCAAGAGCGAAGTCGACCGTCTGATTGGGCAGATCGATACGATTCTTCAGCGCGGCGGCAGTTGCCTCATCCCTGTATTTGCCCTTGGGCGTATGCAGGAACTGTTCAAGATCATTTACGAAGCGCGTAATAGTAACCGCATCCCGAAGGCACCGATCTACGCAGCTGGGCTGGGTATGGATATTTGCAATTATTTCCATAAGATTCACGAACGCACCAAACTGATCGATTTTAGCTTCAAGATGATGGAGAAGCTCAACGTGCGTGCCCTCGACCCAAATATGCGCCCCGGTCGCGATCTCCCACGCAAAGGAATTTATATAGTGAGCAGTGGTATGATGGTGCAACACACACCCTCCTACAAAGTCGCCGCCTCACTGCTGCCGCATGCCGACAACGGCCTGTGCTTCGTCGGCTATTGCGATGGAGAGACTCCGGGCGGAAAACTCCTCGCCGAAAAAGACGCCGGCAGTTTCTTTTTCGAGACCCTCGACTACCTTGCGCCGATCCGTGCTTCGATTGACCGATTTGACTTAAGTGGTCACGCCGACCGCGAGCAACTCTCCGACTACGCCGTGCAAAGCAAGGCTCGGTCGATTGTGCTCACACACGGCGATCCCGATGCCCGCGCATGGTTTGAGGAAACACTGAACGAGCGCATGCCCAACAGCACCGTGCTCGATCCAGAACCTCTGGTCGAATATACAGTCTAGCCCTTTTAGTGCTGAAAACACCTGGTCCGTTTGCGGAGTCACCAAACCTAAATTGAAGCTAAAACCAAGCGGAGCATGAGATGCACCTGCCAGATGATTTCTGAGCAATTACTGGACATCGAAAAGAGCAGTGGCAAAATCCCGCTCGATTGAATTATCTGCAGAACGAACAGCGCTGTGGATTTCCATTGACTTCCTAGAATCGTCTGCGCGTTATCGCGCGCTGAAAAACACCCCGCCGCAGATAACCACGGCGGGTTTTTCATTTTTTCTCATGAACGCTAAAAACATCCGTAATATCGCCATCATCGCACACGTTGATCATGGCAAGACCACACTCGTCGACTGCCTACTACAGCAGAGCGGCACCTACCGCGAAAACCAGCAAGTGCAAGAGCGCGCGATGGACTCGATGGATCTCGAACGCGAAAAAGGCATTACTATTAAGGCCAAGAACCTCGGAGTGAAATGGACCAACCCGAAAGACGGTGAAGAATACACCATCAACATCGTCGACACTCCAGGTCACGCCGACTTCGGTGCCGAAGTCGAACGTGTGATGAAAATGGTCGACGGCGTACTCCTGCTAACTGACGCCGTCGGTGGTCCACAAGCGCAGACACGCTGGGTGCTGCGCAAGGCACTCGATCAAGGCCTCAAAACAATTTGTGTGATCAACAAGGTCGACCGCGACACCTCTCGTCCTGAGTGGGTTCATGACAAGGTGCTCGAACTTTTCCTCGACCTCGAAGCCGACGAAGACCAATTCAACGCCCCTTTCCTCTATGCATCTGCTAAGATGGGCTTCGCCGACCGCGAAGTGGATGGCCCTCGCGAAAACATGCTCGATCTGTTCGAGACCATCGTTGAGCGTATCCCGCCACCAGTCATCGAAGAAGGCGAATTCCGCATGCTCGCCAGTAACATCGACTGGGACAACTACGTCGGCCGTATGGCGATTGGTCGGGTTCTGTCTGGTGAGATCAAAGTCGGTCAAACAATTTACGCACTCCGTAAGGATGGTAGCAAAGACCGCGTTAAAGTCACTAAAATGAAGAGCTTCTCCGGCGCCGGTGATACTGATGATGTGACCGAAGCCGTTGCTGGTGATATCGTCGGCCTCGCAGGTTTCGACGATGTCGACATTGGCGATACACTCGCAGCCTCACCAGACGCAGAAGCCCTGCCTTTCGTTGAAATCGATCCCGCGACCGTGCAGATGGAGTTCTCCGTCAACAATGGCCCACTCGCTGGTAAAGATGGCAAGAAGGTCACTTCTCGCCAGATCCGTGAGCGCCTGATCCGCGAAACACAGTCTAATATCTCCATTAGCGTCGAAGACACTGACGACGGCACACGCTTCCTCGTCAACGCACGTGGCTCCATGCAGATTGCCGTACTCGTCGAGACCATGCGCCGCGAAGGTTTCGAGCTCCTCGTTTCCCGCCCGACCGTTCTTTACAAGACAGTCGACGGCAAGCAGCACGAGCCATTCGAGCAAGTTTGGGTCGAAGTACCCGAGGAGCAACTCGGTGGCGTCATGGAAAACCTCAGCAAGCGTAAAGGTAAGGTCACCAACATGGAGCACCACAACTCCGGCGTAACCGTCGAAGCAGAAATCTCCACACGTGGTCTGATCGGTTTTGAGAGTGATCTTGTTACTATGACAAGTGGTCACGGCGTAATGAGCCACTCTTTCCTCGATTACCGCCCATTCTGTGGCGAGATCGTCACACGCTTGACAGGAACACTCGTCAGTATGGAGCAAGGTAAGACAATGCCATACGCGCTCGAAATGATTCAAAGCCGCGGCAAACTCCTCGTCGGTCCCGGCGAAGAAGTCTATGCTGGTATGATCGTCGGCGAAAACCCTCGCAAGGAAGACATGCCCGTCAACCCTGCCAAGGCCAAGCAGCTTGATAACATGCGCTCCTCCGGCACCGACAAGAGCATCCAGCTTTCGCCACCGCTCAAGTTCTCTCTTGAACGCGCGATCGAATACATCTCCCCTGATGAGCTCGTCGAAGTAACGCCTCAATTCCTGCGTATGCGTAAGCGCATCCTCGACGAGACCGTTCGTCGCAAGATGGCCAAAGCTGGCAAGAAATAAGCGGCGCTAGCACCCATTTCCAAAGCCCTCGGAGACAACCAGTCCCGAGGGCTTTTTTGTGCCTTTGGTCAGCACGTCGAGCGTGGCCTCCGTCGTGAGACGGGGGTTGTGTTAATCACGAGCACCAAGCCAGCGCTCCCCGATCTGACAATCGAGGCCACCTGCAAATCACCGACACCCTCCAAGCAACCAAACCTCGTCAGCAGTCTTAGCAGGCGAATCTTGATTTAACAGCCATCCCACGCATACTGCTGAGACTATGAAACCAAGGAGCCTACGTCATCGTCTCGAAAAAGCCGCCAAAGCACTCGTCGTAATCCACAAACACACACCCAACGTCGACTGCCTCCTCGACGAAGACAAAGGCGAACACGGCCACTTGATCCTCAAGTTTGATGACGGCGACAGCAGCAAGATGGCCGCTCTAGGCAAAGATCTCGAAAATAAAGGCTACCGCTTTCGAGTGAAGAAAAGCCCATGGCTCGGTCAGATCACTTACCTAGGCAAAGCCGACGACAGACCCTCGATTGTCATCACACGACCGATCGCCAAAGACCGCATCGCCAT
>JAFMHF010000054.1:8784-10124 GCA_017854655.1 Puniceicoccaceae bacterium
CTATGAGCCGAATGCACCGGTGCATGTGCTGATCTACGGCGAGTCTCCGCTCGGCTTCAAAGCCATCATCGATAAGCAACACCGTGGACTGCTCTACTACGCCGAGACTTCCGACAAGCTTGAGGCAGGCGATCAATTTACCGGCTACATCAAAAAAGTGCATGCCAACGGCAACATCGACCTCCGTCGTGATCCAGCTGGTCGTCAGCGCGCCGAAACGTTCTCCGCAGTCATCATGGAAAAACTAGTGGCAGCAGACGGTTGCATGCCGTTTAACGAGAAGAGCACATCAGAATCGATTCGCGAAACCTTCGGGATGAGCAAAAAAGCATTCAAGCAAGCGTGGGCCGTATTGATCAAAGCTGGAGAAGTGACAGATCGCTTTGAAACAGAACACCTGACCTTGCGCTCAAAATGGGATGGTCAGATGTTTATTGAAAAAATTCCAGATCACTCACCGAAACAGCAAAACCGTAAAAGCTAAAACCTTACCACTCCTACAAAATGCTTTCATTTAATCTCTTCGGTATTCCCATCCGCATTCTACCTTGGTTCTGGATCACCATGGCGCTGATCGGCGGCGGCTTAGGCGCCAATGATTCACTCAGTATACTACTGGTGCTGGTGTTCATCCTTGCAGGTCTCATCTCAATCTTGGTGCACGAACTCGGCCATGCGCTGACTGTGCGTAAATTCGGTCTGCCCACCGCGATCACGCTACAAGCTTTCGGCGGCTACGCCTCTTTTCCCGCGGGACAATTAAATCGCAAACAATCCTTCCTCGTGACCGCCGCAGGTCCTGCTCTGCAACTGGCACTCGGCCTCAGTCTATTGATTGTTTATCGACTGGTTCCGATCCCCGCCGAGTCGCTATTGAAGGCACTCCTTTTTGATCTGATTAGTATCAGCATCATTTGGGCAGTGCTCAACTGCTTGCCCGTCTACCCAATGGACGGTGGCCAAATGATGGCAGCCGTGCTCGGCCCACAACGAGCCCACTTCGTACACCTGATCAGCGCAACTGCTGCGCTGCTCATCGGTTTAGCTGCTTACTTATTGTTAAATTCTATCCTGCTGCCGTTGTTCATGGCATTTTTTGCCTGGCAAAACTGGCAGTCCTTCCAAGCGCGGACGAGTAAGCCGTAGAGGCCGAGCTGACAGTGGCGTCGCCGCTTGCGGCGGCCTCATCGTGCTGGTTCATATACAACCGCTGGCCGTTGCAAGCAACGACGCCACAATCAGAACTGGCGAAGCCATTTCAGCAGCAGAACATAAAGCCCACTGCATCGAAACCGCTGCGCGGACTTCGCGACACACAGACTTCGTGCAACGACGTTCGC
>JAFMHF010000054.1:10164-15436 GCA_017854655.1 Puniceicoccaceae bacterium
GCAAATTAACCTAGCCGCGCCAATGCGCGATACGTGCGGCAACTTGCTTCGGCCCAGGCATACCGGGCTTCTCACGGGCGTCGAGCGCACGCTTCAGATCAAACACGCTGTCCCAATCCTCGCCCAATTTCGGGTGGATCGGAGCGACTTGATCATAAGGCAACTCATTGAGCGGTGTCTCGAGCTTTTCGGAAAGACCGACCAGAGCACCAACCACATGATGCGCCTCACGAAATGGCACCGCGCGTTCGACCAAATAGTCGACTACATCCGTCGCCAAGAGCGCAGGATCAGCCACAGCTTTTGCACAGCGTTCTACGTCCGCTTCGACACCGACCATACACGCAGCCACGCAGTCGAGCATCAGTTGCGTCTGATCAAACGAATCAAACACTGGCGGCTTATCTTCCTGTAAATCACGGTTATACGTCAGCGGCAGACCTTTGACCATGGTCAGCAGCATCTGCAGGTTACCAGTCAAACGCGCCGATTTACCGCGGATTAACTCAAAGGCGTCCGGGTTTTTCTTCTGCGGCATCAAACTAGAACCGGTGGTAAACGCATCCGGCAAGCGCACGAAGCTGAACTCCGCACTGCTCCACAAAATGAAATCCTCCGACAGTCGCGAGAGGTGAACTCCGATCGTCGCACAGGCCGAAGCAAAACTAATAAAAGTATCGCGATCACTCACCGCATCCATGCTGTTTTGCGTGATCCTCGGATTGCCATCGGCATCGACAAAGTTCAACTCGCGAGCCACGAATTCGCGATCAATCGGCAGCGTCGTCCCGGCAATTGCACCCGAACCGAGCGGGCACACATTCGCCTCTTCAAACACGACAGCTATCCGCTTGCGATCACGGTCCAACATTTCCACATACGCGAGCAAGTGGTGCGCCATCGATACCGGCTGTGCGCGTTGCAAATGCGTATAGCCGGGAATGATCACCGCCTGTGTGCGATCCGCGAGATCCACCATCGCCGCGATCACTGCAGTGAGCGACGCATCCAACTTTGTGCAGGCATCCTTAAACCAGAGACGCATATCCGTGGCGACTTGGTCATTGCGGCTACGCGCGGTGTGCAGCTTGGCCGCGGCAGGCACACGCAGCGTCAGCGCTTGCTCGATATTCATGTGCACATCTTCCAGCGCCATATCCCAATTAAACTGTCCCGCTTGGACTTCGACCAAGATCGCGTCCAACCCAGTATGGATCGCATCGCGCTCCTCAGCAGTGATGATGCCAACATGCGCTAGCATCGCGGCCTGCGCCTTGCTGCCCTGTACATCAAATACAGCCAGGCGTTGATCGAACGAAACCGATTCGCCGATGCGTAGCATCAATTCCGCAGGTCCCTCTGAAAACCGCCCACCCCATGTCGCTTGTGATTGTCCGTTTGCCATATGGGCTAAGACTGTTCCCTCCCGTCTCGCATTTGGCAAATCTAAAGCATTGCTCGATCTGCGAAGCGAAATACGCATGACAATCGACTGCACATCATCTCAATGCCCCAGCACCGACTTAAAATTAGGCCCACCAGCTACAACTCCTTCAGCGTTTTTTTGGGCTATGCCCTGAGCTTAGTGGACAGGGGATGTCCACTCCCCGACTCCCCCGCTACAAAACCAAACACGCGGATTCTTGAATGGTAAGGAGCTATCTCGCCCTGCGCTTGGGCATGAAGCGTCGCAACATTTGGGCAAGTGCATCCAACTCTTCGAACTTCAACAGATATAACAGACCGAAATAGAGCGCCGCGCCACTGGGCACCAATACACCGACGATGACCGCGGCGTTTAATTTATCGGCCAGATCAAAACTAAGCACAAGCGCGTGGCCCAACACACAGAACAAGCCCATCGCCACGCCAGCACAGAGAACTTTAGCAAAGGCACCGCGCAGCTGCGAAAAACCCACCTCGCTGCGACGCTTGGATAAGGCGCGCCAGAGACAGGCCGACTGCACCACCGCCGCGAGCACATTGCCAGCTGCCAAGCCGCCCGCGCCGTAGAACTGCATCAATACCACGCCGCAAATTAAATTCACCAGCAAGCACAGTCCCGCCACACGAACAGGCGTCTTCATATCTTTACAGGCATGCAAACCGCGAGTGGCAAACGTCGCCGCGGAGTAAAATGGTAGGCCTAAGCCATAGATGGCAATCAGCGGTATAGTTTGCGCAACGTTTTGCGTGTTAAATGCGCCCCATCGAAACAACAGCTCCAAGATCGGACCACCAAGAACCATTAACCCGATACCTGCTGGCAGGGAGATTCCCACCACTAGACGCATGCCTTGTGTCAAGGCGCCGGCGAAGGCATGGTCATCTTTATCTGACACTGCCCGTGCCAACAGCGGAAAAAACACGGTGGCCACCGCGACCGTAAAAATGCCCAACGGCAACTCCATCAAGCGACTGGCGAGGTAGAGCACCGATACTGCCGACTCATCGAGCGAATACGCCAACAGCCGCGACACCAGAATATTAACCTGTAAGATTGCCGCCCCCATAAGACCGGGTAAGAACAATCGCCACAGCTCACTCATCTCTGTTGAAGCACGCTGCTCGATGCGTGGGCGCCAGCCTTGCCGCGCCAAATCCCACGCGGGCAACAGCAACTGCAATAATCCGCCAAACAACACACCTCCACAAAGCCAGTACACAATCTGCGCCTGATCATCGCTCAGCCATATCCCCGCGGCTAAGGCAGTAATCATCGCGAGGTTGAGCAGTATTGGTGTGCTGGCGGCAATGGCGAAACGCCCGAGCAGATTGAGGCCCGCTGAAACAATCGCCGCGAGGCAGATGAAAATCATATACGGCAGCAACACGACCGCCAGTTCTGCGCCCAGCGCCCAACGGTCGGACAGCATTCCGCTGTGAGCCAGCGAACCAAATAACACCATTCCACTGACAACCAGAGCCGACAGTATGATCAACAGACGCAGCAGCACTTGATTAAAAAAGGCAAAGGCCTCGGAACGTCCAGCGCGATGCAGCACATCCGAGAAGATCGGTACCATGGCCGAAGTCAGCGCGCCTTCACCGAGTAAACGGCGAAACAGGTTGGGCAAAGTAAATGCCAGAATAAACGCATCATTCCAAGCGCTCGCTCCCAGAGCCGCAAAAATAAGAATATCACGCACCAAGCCCAGCACGCGCGAGCCGACCGTCGACAGACTGACAACTACGATATTTTTAAGATTTTTGAACATAAATGGACGTCGGCGACTAAAAAACCAACCAAGCACAAGAAACTACCTCAGAAAAAACTTTGGCAATTGTATATTTCATGCTCTACCAAGAAGGTGTTTTTAACTTTCATCTCCCTTTCAGGACAATTGCCCTATTTAATTTCACAATAATCCCTTTCATTTAAATACGATGCCACTTATTGCTAAACTTGCCGAACGCCTCAAACGCCACCCGAAACGAGTGGTCTTCCCCGAAGGCGCCGACCCCCGTATCCTCCAAGCCGCCCGCAAATTTGCCACACGCGGTCTGGGCATCCCCATTCTACTGGGTGATCGCGCACAAATTAAGTCCAACGCCGAGAAGCTCGACATCAGCCTCGAGCACATCCGCATCATCGAGCCCCGCCGCAGCAGCGAATGGGATACCTTCGTCAGCAAATTCCAAGGGCTGCGTCGCTTCAAAAACATGAACGACAAAGAAGCCGCGGATTATTTGGACAACACCAACTACTTCGCGACCCTGATGCTCGCGACTGGACAGGCAGACGCCATCGTATCTGGCGCGACCAGCAAGGCATCCAGCTCGCTGCGTCCATTGCTACAGATCATCCCTCTGCACGAGAACGTCGCCAACATGTCGTCGCTCAACATCTTCGATCTCGAAGACCCTGAGACCGGTAAAGATCGCGAACTGTTCCTAGCCGACTGCGCCGTCATCCCAGATCCCACCGCCGCGCAACTCTGCGACATTGCGGTCACCAGTGCAGCGCTAAGCTACCACTTGACCAACACCAAGCCGCGCGTCGCGCTGCTCAGCTATACCAGTAAGAGTGTGTCCAGTAAAAATCCGACGGTGGCCAAGATGAAGGCAGCCACTATGATGGCCCGCAAAAAAGCCCAGGAGCTCGGCATCCCGATGGACATCGATGGTGAACTGCAGGTCGATGCCGCCCTCGACCCAATCGTGGCGAGCAGTAAAAATATCGAAGGCACCGTCGCCGGCCGTGCCAACGTGCTAATCTTTCCAGATCTACACTCGGCTAACATCGCTTCCAAACTTGTCCACGTTTTGACTCGCGCACGCAACTATGGCCCTATCCTCACTGGCCTAAATAAGCCCGCAGCTGAAATCAGTCGCGGTGCAACAGCCAGTGATATCTTCGGTACTGCCGTCATGGTCGCCTCGCAGGCGATCGATCACAAACTACTCTATCCGACCGGAAGTGACGACTTGAACGAAGACGTGACCATCATCGACTAATCTCGATCAGACCTCGAACACTTCGATATCCGCAAACCGACCAACCGATGCCCAAGTCAGACGACACTGAACTCCTCACCGCTCCTAGGAATACGACCACCAAGCGTATTTTCATTGCCGCGACACGGATGAATGATGGCAAGACGACTACCAGCTTAGCGCTGTTTGCCGCGTTGCGTAGTTTTACGCCGAAGGTTGGTTTTATTAAGCCGGTCGGGCAACGCTTCGTAGAAGTTGAGGGTCACCAAATCGACGAAGACTCAGTACTGCTGGATAAGATTTTCGACGTCAAAGTGCCGATCGGTGCAATGAGCCCGATCGCGATTCATTCGACCTTCACGCGTGAATTCTTGGACGACCCGTGCAAGAACCATGCGGCCGTTGTCGATAAAATGTGTCGCGCATTTGATCGTGCCGCTTTTGAGAAAGACTATATCATCATCGAAGGCACAGGCCATGCGGGTGTGGGCTCAGTGTTTAATTTGTCCAACGCAGACGTCGCCAAGCGACTCAAAGCCAAAGTCATCATCGTCGCGCGCGGCGGCATCGGTCGTCCAATTGATGAAATAGCCTTAAACAAAGCCCTGTTTGCACAAGCAGGCGTGGAAGTCATTGGCGCGATTATTAACAAAGTCGATGCCGATAAATTGGCGATGATCGAGAAATACAGCCAAATCGCCCTAGAGCGGATGGGCATCCCACTGCTCGGCTGTATTCCGGTGGAAAAGAAACTGACCGTACCGAAGCTCAATCAAGTGGTCGATGAGGTGAATGGCCGCTGGCTGAACGGCCGCGAGCACGGGGCCACAGAGCG
>JAFMHF010000055.1:0-10687 GCA_017854655.1 Puniceicoccaceae bacterium
ATATTGATCGATGGTGCGGGTAGACGGAATCGAACCGACGACCTCTGCGTGGAAGGCAGATGTTTTACCTCTAAACTATACCCGCGTCATCGAAGCGCGTAAGATGCCCCCCAGCCCGCCATTGGGTCAAGACAGGAATTCAGAGAAAACGCCGTTTTTTACGCCCCATAGCCCATTCCTCAAGCTACTGCCTCAACTGTCGTGCGGGCATCGGGACAATGCCCCCCATTTAAAGCTTCATTGCGCCCCCAGCTCTCCAACCTCAGGCCTCAGGTCTCAAAACCCCTCTTCAGGAAATGGGATCGGAACATTGTTATTTTGCTCTTCAATGAAATCCTGCAGGATTAATGCGGCTGCCCGGGAATCAATCTCCCCGCTGCGGCGATCCAGTTTCTTCTTTTGCTGCTTCAGTCCCTGTTCGACCGAGTGACTCGATAGCCGCTCGTCGATCCGGTGCACTGGCAAGCCAAAGCGCTTTTCGATTTCGCTAATAAACACATCGACCTCTTTCGCCCTAGTTCCAACCGAGCCATCCATGTTCAACGGATAGCCACACACGATTTCATGAATGCGCCGCGTCTTGATCATCTCCTCAATATGCTGGAGCCGTGCCTTCTTCGTCGCGGCCGTCGCAGCTGGCAATGGCACGGCGATGCCGACCTCGTCCGCATGCGCGAGCCCGATTCGTTTCTCGCCCCAATCTATGCCTAGATAATTCATTGAATTATCGGGAGACCTGAGAGCTGAGGCTTGAGAGCTGAGAGAAGATAAAGAAAGACATATTCTGTATAGGTTATTTTACATCAAATGCTTCAGTGCCTCTTTCGCACCGATCGCTTGCACCAAAGCCTTAATCTCTTGCGCCTTATCCTTGTGGCACACCAGGGTGGCATCGTCGGTTTTCACCACGATCAGATCCTGGACTCCAAGGAGTGCGATAAGGTGATCATCGTCTCTTGAAAAAACAATATTGTTACTGGAGTCTTGGATGTGCGCGCTGCCGCGCACGACATTGCCCGCCTCGTCTGCTGGATAGTGGCGCTCGACGGCAGGCCATTCGCCCACGTCGTCCCAATCAAAGCCGGACTCCACCATCACCACGTTTTCGGCTTTCTCGATGATCGCATAGTCCACGGAGATCTTCTCTAAACTCGGATAGTGCGCCTGTAGCAATGGGTCGATCGCAGTGCCTTCCGCCAGACCAGTGTCGATGGCTTGCAAAGCGCTCCAGAGCGACGGCGTGTTCTTTGCCAGCTCGGCAGTGATAGACGCTACGGACCATACAAACATCCCAGCATTCCAAAAGTAGTCACCCGAATCGAGATAGCTCTGCGCGGTCGCCAGGTCAGGTTTCTCAACGAAGCGTTTCACATTAAACACCGCGCGTCCGGCAAACTCACCGAGCGCATCCGCCTGTTGAATGTAGCCATAGCCCGTCGCAGGAAATGCGGCGGTGATCCCGACCGTCGCCAGCACAGGATTCGCCTCGGCAGCGGCAAACGCAGTTTCTAAAGTTGAACGTAAGCCCTCGACATCGTGAATCACGGCATCGGCCGGCAGCATCGCAAACGATGCATTCGGATTTTCACGCGCCACCAAAATCGTCGCGAGGCCAACAGCGGCTGCGGTATCACGACCGACAGGTTCGCCAATTACTTTGGCGGGATCGAGTTCAGGGCACACTTCGAGCACCGCAGCGCGTTGCTCCGTATTGGTGATCACAAAGACATTCTTGGCTGGCACGAGTCCGTCCAAGCGGTCGATTGTTTGTGCCAACATTGCCTTGTCGCCGACAATCGGCAGTAACTGCTTCGGACAAGCCAAGCGGCTCTCAGGCCAAAAACGTTCACCGCGGCCACCAGCCATAATCACTACATATCTATCTGCCATGACGCTAAGCTTGCGCGCTGCGTGCATTTGGCAAGACCAGAAGGGAACGTTGGTAGGTGGCGTGCTTGGAGACTACCACCAAAGTATGCGCCCTTTCATATCCGTGATTAGAATAAACTATGAGCGGACATCGAGACGATGTCCCTCCACTAGGGCACGTGTATTGACATGATGGAGGGGCACCGTCCCCGGTGACCGCAGCATTTCCGGAGACAACCTCGCTCGCAAAGCCCCTACAATTAATAAACAGGATTGTAGCAGGCGGGTGTCATTCGATACATCTATCACCATGACACTTTCTGCTGCCGACAAAGAATCTCTGCGACAATCGCTATGTGCGCTGCAGCGTGCGGCCCTAGAAGCCATCCTCAAGGAACGGGCGAACCGCACCACCAACGAGCTCGCGTCGATCACCGAAGAGACGGCGGCGGATGTGATCTACGCGATCGATACCATTGCCGATCAAGCGATCTTCAAATGGTTTGAGGACAACTGGTCTGCCGAGTGGCCGGTGCAAATCATCATGGAAGGACTGGACGATGCACACACGCTTTGCTTTCCACTGGGGACCAAACTCGAAGACACCACGCTCAAGTGCATCATTGATCCGATCGATGGCACGCGCGGCATCATGTATGACAAGCGCGCGGCATGGATACTTGCTGGCATTGCGCCAC
Organism: Puniceicoccaceae bacterium; assembly: GCA_017854655.1. Classification (GTDB taxonomy): domain Bacteria; phylum Verrucomicrobiota; class Verrucomicrobiia; order Opitutales; family Coraliomargaritaceae; genus Lentimonas. Next base: position 2,568 of record JAFMHF010000055.1, read on the forward strand.
AGCGGGGCGCTGATAATACACTGGCCGACATCGAAGTGAGCGCGATGACCGAGATTCCCACCACCCGTCAATGGCGCGCCGATCAACTCAGTGCGACACGCGGCGGCGGCATGCACGCCTCAGCCTTCGACATCCGCAATCAATTTAAACAATCCCCTGTCGAGCTACAACCGAGCCAAGCCAGCGACGTGCGCCACGCCTTCGGCACGATCTGTCGCTTCTTCCCCGCGGGCAGCACCCTACTCTCTCAAATCGAAGAACTCCTGTGGGAACAACTCTACGGTGAATCGAGCGACGGCACGCCACTGGTGTTTAACGATCAGTACATCTCTACCGGCGGACAGTTCTACGAAATCTTAAGTGGGCACGATCGCTTCGTGGCAGACATCCGTCCGCTGGTGTTTCGCGTGCTGGACATCGAAGAAAACCTCAGCGCCCATCCTTATGATGTGTGCTGTGCGTTGATCCTCGAAGAGGCCGGCTGCATCGTCGAACATCCCGATGGCAGTCCGCTCAATTGCCCACTTGATACCACCAGTGCGGTGAATTGGGTAGCGTATGCGAACCAGGCATTGGCGGATCATATACGACCGGCGCTACAGACGGTGCTGGGTCGGCTGGTGGGGTAGTAAAATGGAGGGTTGAGAGCGGAGTGACGAAAGTCCAATGCTCCGTCATTGCCATGCGTAGTGGTGGAAACGACGGAGCGTTTCCCTCCAGAGCAACAGATCTCTGAAATGATATGACACGGCGCCGAGCGCCATGACCAAATCTATCAGCAGCCGAGCAAGACACTGCCAACTACACAGGCACAAAAAAGCCCTTCGTTTAGAAAACGAAGGGCTTTTAGAAATGTTATAAAACGTAGACGACTTATGCGCCGACCTCGAAACGAGCGAAACGCTTAACCACCATGTTCTCGCCCATTTTAGCGATCATAGTTGTGAGCAATTCCTGAACGGTTTGATCAGGGTTCTTCACGTAGGCTTGCTCAAGGAGGCAAGATTCAGCGAGGAACTTGTTGAGCTTACCTTCAACAATACTAGCGATTGCACGTTCTGGCTTACCTTCGGCTTGCTCTTCAGCAACCTTACGCTCAGCAGCAACGATCGCAGGATCGATGTCATCACGAGAGATGCACGCTGGGTTAACCGCAGCGATGTGCATCGCGATGTCGCGAATGAGTTGCTTGAAGTCGTCAGTCTTAGCAACGAAATCACTTTCGCAATTCACTTCAACCATGACGCCGACCTTACCACCGAGGTGGATGTAAGTCTCAATCAGGCCTTCGCTTGCATCACGACCAGACTTTTTCGCAGCAGTTGCTTCACCCTTCTTACGAAGAAGATCCGCAGCTTTCTCGAAGTCGCCTTCAGTTTCTACCAATGCTTTTTTGCAGTTCATTAGTCCACCACCTGTGCTTTCGCGCAGTTCGCCAACCATCTTTGCTGTAATTTGAACACTCATGTTTCTATATTTTAATAATGTGAAAATTTGAGAAGCACTCTGAAACTGATTACTCAGCAGCAGGCTTTGCTTCGTCTTCGCCGTAACCGGCAGGAAGTGTCACATCGACGTCTTCTTGCTGCTCGAAAGTTTGCTCACGAACCAAAGGAGCGCTTTTTTGCACCTTCTTCGCTTCACGATGAGCGAGACCATTTTGAGCGGCTTCGAGGATTGTTTCAACGATGATACGGATGGACTTAACAGCGTCGTCATTACCCGGGATCGGGTAGTCGAGGATTGTTGGGTCAGAATTTGTATCAACAAGACCGATCACTGGGATGCCGAGGCGACGTGCTTCTGCAACTGCGATTTCTTCATTCTTAGTATCAACAATGAAAAGTGCGGCTGGAAGCTCGCTGACGTTGAGCATACCTTCGAAGTTGCGGTTCATACGGCTCATTTGGCGGCGAACAGCTGCCTCTTCCTTACCTGGAAGTTTTTCGAGACCGCCATCTGTATCCATCTGCAGGAACTTGCGGTATTTACCGAGCGAAGTCTTAATGGTTGCGAAATTGGTGAGGCCTCCACCCATCCAGCGATTGACGCAGAAAGGCATTTGGCAAGCAGTCGCAGCTTCACGCATGATTTCTTGCGCTTGGCTCTTAGTACCGATGAAGAGGATTTCTTTACCGGAAGCAACGGTCTCTTCGATGAAAGCATATGCTTTTTCAAGGAGCGCGTGAGTCTGCTCCAAATCGATGATAGAGATGCCGTTGATATTAGCGTAAACGTATGGCTTGGACTTTGGATTCCAGCGGCGAAGCTGGTGGCCGAAGTGAACGCCTGCGTCGAGAAGGTCTTTTGGTGTTACATCCATGATATTAGTTTAAAGCCCCAGGATAAGTCTCGGGGAGAAATGAAGGTTTCTTATGTGATTATTGATTGGTTAATTTTGAATCGAATGAAGCCAAAGGCCTCACTTTTCCCTAATCCACTGGATTAGGAATCGGAGAGGAAAACTAGCCTCCCAGTGCAAAGCAAGCGTAAAACTGGCAGTTCTAGTTAAAAACAACCCGCCGATACGCATCAGTGGAGGCTGGCCAAAAAAAAGGCGGCCCTTAACAGAGCCGCCCTTGAATCCATTCACCTGATGCCTTAATTTACCTTAATCTTACGCGCTTTACAGATATCAGCTTTAGGCAGTGTCAGATCAAGGATCCCGTCTTCGACGTGAGCGCGAATATTTGCCTCCTTAACACTTACGTTTAAACGTAAGTTTAGCCGATAGTCCCCCTCCGGCAACTCACGGCGAAGCGGTCGCCACCCCCCAATCGCAGAGTGACTGCGCGTCCCTGTGATGCTTAGATTATCACCATCAACGGAGATATTCACCCCTTCACGCTGGACGCCCGGCAGGCTAACTCTGACGTCAAACGCATCATCACTTTCCAGCACATCGTAGCGAGGTCGTCGCCAAGTGTGAGCTTGAGCCGTCGGCTCAGTTGTAGTCGTAGTATCGAGTTCTGTAGTGCTCATGATTCAATTCCTTTCTAGGTTATCAATTATTTGACCAATATTTGACGCGACTTAGACGCGTCCTTCTTGGGCATTTTAATAGTAAGGACGCCGTCCTCACAATCAGCGGAGACCCGATCTAGAGCAACACCATCTGGTACCGAAATAGAACGCTGAAAACTGTAGTCTGTTTCAGTATCCTTAGTCTTTTCCGAATAATTGCCACTGCAGGTCAGGACCGCATTTTCGAGTTCTAACTCGATGACATTCTTTTTTACGCCTGGTAATTCCATACGTGCAAAAAAATTGTGATCATCTTCATAGAGATCGACTGCGGGTTGGTTTAAACTAGCCTCCGAGCCAAATAAATCATCAATGAGTCCACCGAAACGCTCGACTGTTGGCATTCCGAGGTCAAATAGACGATTTAAAGAACCGGCGCTAGGCATTTGCGGATATTCATAGCGTATGAGCTTCATCGTATTTCCTCCTTTGGTTGAGTTACAATGATTAATAATGCATATACTATGCCAATTCACCTAAAACGCATAAGTCACTAGCAATCAATTACTTAATTGAAACTAACTGCACTTAACAAAGCGACAAAATGGCTCAATTCTCGCCCAAAAGTGCCCATTGGCACTGAATCTGTCACACCAGAAAAGTGGCGCGCAGGTTAAGCCAAGATGCCGCCGATATAATCACGGGAAGCCAGCACTTCTTCGGTTGTCAATCGCGGGCTGAGTTCGAGCACTAGCGTATGCTCTGGGCGGACAAACTCGGCAATCATCTTAAAATCAATTGTGCCCGTGCCTGGCACCTGATGGTCGCGTCCACTATCTGACACATCATGTAAATGGAATCCCGTCAACCGATCCGCCATCGCAGTCAAATGTTCACGATGATCGAGCAGTCCAAGCTGGTGCTTTATCTGGGCATGGCCGGTATCATGCCAATAGCCGACATGCTCTGGCTCAGTCAGTTCTTTGAGGAAATCGGCATATTCCGCGTCGATCGGCATCTCTTCCATACCTTCACGATTTTCTAGGCACAATTTCAAATCACGCTCTTTAGCCCAAGGAATCGCACGCTCATAACTTTGAACAATACGTGGCATTGAGCTCTTCGAAGCCCTCCGAATGCGCTTCATCGCACGATCACGACGTGCCTCAAACGCTTTATTTCCCAACAAATCGCAGGCCTTAACATCCGCTGCTTCGATCCACTTATCAATCTTCTGCTCTGGAGACTCAAAGAAATACCAGGTGCGGCCAGAATGCATCACAACCCGATTTGCCCCCACCCTAAGCGCAAAATCAAGCGTCTGCTTTGTGTATTGATCCCACAACCGCATCTCCCGCTTATCAGCAGTCGATGGCTCATAGAGATTCGGCGCTGCGTGCTGTACGCTATTCGGTAATGGACAAAAGTTATGCACCGAGGAGATCTTAACCAGCCCCTCTTCAACCGCTTGAAGAATCCCCGGCACCAGGGAAATTCGGATGCCATGACTCAATTCAATTTGCTTAAACCCTAGCCCCACCATCTCTTCGATCATTTCATAGCCATCCGTATGCCGTGCGGAGCACCAGCAGGTGGATAAAGATAAACGGTCAAAAATATCACTCATGGCAACAATAGGGCAGAAAAAAGTCCCGACACGCATTGCACGGGGCCGGGACTCAATCAAGAACAAGCGCTTGTAGCACCCGTACTAATAAACTTACATGTTCGAGTAACGAACGCGAAGCATATTGTTAAAATCTAACTCCTTACGCTTACGACGCTTCACCTGGGCAGGCTTTACGAAATAACGATTCGCGCGAATCGTGTGAATCGTACCCTCGCGGTCGAGGCGTTTCTTGAGGCGGCGGAGCGCACGTTCAATGGGCTCGCCTTTACGGACTTTTACTTCGATTGACATAAAAAAATAAATTCGGTTTTAAGGAAAAGAGGCAGAAACATGCGCCTGAAAGTGGGTGCGTCAACCCTAATTTTCGATTTCGCCTGCCAATTCTGGTTCGGCTTCAGCAGCCGCTAGCAATGGCGGGCGCGAAGAGAGTGTCAACGACACGACATTCTCGATATGGCGGGTATGCGGAAATAAATCGAAAGGCTGAATCAGAGTGATGTCGTAGCCTGCCTCGACGAACTCCTTTAAATCACGCGCCTGTGTGGCCGGATCGCAGGACACATAGACGATCCGCTGCGGGCGAAACTGCATCAATTGCTGACGGAAGCTCGCATCGCAGCCCTTACGCGGCGGATCGATCACCACCGCAGTCTGTTCAGCAGGGAACTTCAGGCCATTAAAGATCGCCTCTGCCTTACCGATCACGAAGCGCACATTTTTAATGTTACTAATCGTCGCATTCGCCTGCGCCCAACGCACTGCGGGCTCGCTGATTTCCACGCCCGCGGACAGTTCAAACGATTTCGACGTCGAAAGCGTAAACAAGCCGACGCCGCAATACGCATCCACCAAGTAGCGTGCGCCAAGCAGCGAAGCCTCACGCGCGACGTGCTCGACCAACTCAGGAAGGATGAAAGGATTATTTTGGAAAAACTCTCCAGCCTTGAACTGAAATGTATGATTGCCGATACGCTCGGAGACGATCTCTTGCGGATCAGTCACCACACCTTCGAGCACATCACGCATCAGTATCGTGCCACCACGCTGGCGGCGCTTCTTGCCACCCGAGAGACGTGCATCTTCGCGTGCTTCCGGCAATGCCGCGTTGATTGCATCCGTCGCAATCGGGCATTGCTCGACATCGAGAATCTGATTACGGCGGCCGTATTGCAAAAATCCAATCGGCTGCGAACCATCCTTCGCTGGACGCTCATAATGCGGCGTGATCTTGGAACGATAATTATATTCCTTCGGCGAACCGTGCGACAACTGCACCGGATGGTCGATCCCTCCGAGCTTTTGCATCAACTCCTCAACGTGCTGAGTCTTCTCCTTTAGCTGACGCGCATAGGTCATATGCTGATACTGGCAACCACCACATTTTTGATATAGCGGGCAACGCGGCTCGACACGATCCGGCGAGGCTTCAAGCACTTCAAGCAGATCTGCATCCGAATAATTTTGAAAGTTACGATAGATGCGCGCCTTGACCCGCTCACCGGGAATCACGAATGGCACCATCACCACCCAGCCATCCACACGAGCGACGCCCATCCCTAAATTGGTCAAACTCTCAACGGTCACTTCGACCTCTTGATGATACTCAAAAGGCTCTGGTACAAAATTTTTCGGTGGTTGCATCCCAATGCCCTCCCCAATGCAGCCGCATCCTGCAACCTTAAAATCCATAACAAGCTTCCCATCGAACAACTTTCTGCCCTTATTGAGTTCAATAATATGCAAGACGCCTACATTCAGAGTCGCCAAAACGATCAAGTCAAAAATCTCGTCAAGCTTCGCGAACGCAAGCACCGCGACCGCCAAGAGCGCTTCTTGGTCGAAGGCCTGCGCGAGCTCGGTCACGCCATTGGCTCCGGCTATGAAGTCGAAACCATTTACTACTGCCCAGAATGCTTCCCTTCCACTCAGCACGAAACCTTTATTGCCGATACCTGCAGCAATGATGGCCCACCGCTGGTGCGCATGAGCGAAGACGCATTCAACAAGGCTGCCTATCGTGAAGGACCAGACGGCATTATCGCGATCGCCAAACAGCAAAGTCACTCGATCCAGGAGCTCGACTTGCCTGCAGCGCCGCTACTGCTGGTACTTGAAGGTATCGAAAAACCTGGCAATCTTGGCGCAATCCTACGCAGTGCAGACGGTGCCGGTGCGGATGCCGTGATCCTAGTGGACTGCGTGCTCGATCTCTACAACCCCAACGCAATCCGTTCTTCTCAAGGCCTAGTTTTTGCACTGCCGATCATCTGCACCGAGCAAGCTTACCTATCAGAATGGCTCACGAAACATCAGATTCAAACCGTCGCCACCACTCCCGACACCAAAAACCTGCACTGGGACATCGACTACAAAAAGGCCACCGCACTGTTGTTCGGCAGCGAAAGCGATGGCCTAACCGACTTTTGGCTTCGCCATGCAAACGAGCGCATTCGTATCTCGATGGCCGGCAGGGCTGACTCGCTCAATGTCGCCGCAGCGGCTGCCGTCTGCCTCTACGAAGCAAAACGGCAACGTTCTTAAAAAGGTGCGAGGGCGAATTGCTCGCGGCTAAACAAAGGCTCGCCGACACTCTTCATTTTCAAGGGTTCACCACGCGACGATCCTTGCGGGTCACATCCAGCAGCACTTCGCGCAGCTTGTTCAAATTAACTGGTTTAGGTAGGAAATAATTCATCCCCGCCCGCTTAAACTTACCCTCGTCCGAGAGCACACCGAAAGCAGTCACCGCAACGATCGGCACATGCTTACCGATTTCGCCGGCTTCCCCAGCTCGCAGGGCCAGCGACGCGGCTACGCCATCCATAATCGGCATATCAATATCCATCAAGATCAAGTCACAGCCCTTAGATTTCTGCACTAGATCTAGCACCTCCTGGCCATTTGTCGCAAAAACGACCTCTTGCTTCATGTGTCCCAGGATCGTCCCCATCACCTTGCGGGCAATCGGATCATCCTCAGCCACGATCAACGAAAGGCACACTGGTAGAGCCAACATCGACTTGGTCGACTTCCCGCCCTTATCTAAACGAAGCCCGCCGGTCGGCAATTCACCACTCGCGGACGCTTGCATCTGCTCCATCTCGAACGACAACAGCGTGTGCACCCCACCTGCCTCATCCGGGTTCGCATACATCACGCCGTTATAGCGCTCCAACAATGCAGACGACACCGCCCAATACAAATACTCCATCTGCAGCCGCGTATGATGCGCGCCTGTCGTCATCTGGAAGACTTCCTGTATCTGTTGTCGCCGCTCTTGAGAAGGCTCCTCACGAGGATTCACAATATCAATCTTAACATCCGAACCATCCGTCCGCCAAGAGACATGTAATACCTTTTTCTCAGTCGGGATCCTCACCAATGACACACTTTCAATCGAGCCTAATATAGCGTTCTCGACAATCGCCCGCAGATGATCGCCATCGCCACGCAGGCGCAAAGATTTATCCTGATGGCTCAGCTCAAGCTTGAGCCCGCGCAAATCAGCACGAAAGACCAAGTCCTT
>JAFMHF010000055.1:10697-11455 GCA_017854655.1 Puniceicoccaceae bacterium
GATGGCTCAGCTCAAGCTTGAGCCCGCGCAAATCAGCACGAAAGACCAAGTCCTTTTTAATCTGCTCCATCAAATTGTACAGATTCACCCACTCCCGATACTCCGGCAAATCATCCCGTTCAGTTTGTATCTTCGATAAATTCACCATTGCGCCGATCACTGCCAGCATGTGTCGCGCACAACCCTCGATCGCGACTCCATCGTCACTCGGGGCCTCCTCTTGCATGATCTGAGCAACACCCAACAAACCATTTAACGGCGTGCGTAATTCATGCGAAAGCGTCGAAAACAAGGCTGTCGAAGCCGAATCGACCCGAGAGGCCTCCGCCATCACCGGCTCCTCTTTCGTCACAATCGGGGCAGGTAGCACAGGCTTGGGTTTGCGTAACAACAAGCCAACTAATAATACAACGCCCCCAAGGAGCACCACAAATAGGACCAAAAGCAACACTGTTAAACTATCTACGCTCGCAATAATCACCTAACGAATCCACGGATCAGCACCTCGATCGTCAATAAGGATTATTGCTAAATCGCATTTAAAAGCCACGTTTCTACAACTCCAATATTGCCCGTGGAGCACCTCAATTATCTGCGCGCTGGCTTACACACTCCCAATCGCACGCGATCAAAGATTTGAATCGGCCAGGGCGAGTCGGCTAGCATCCATCGACCTTGGCTAAACGTGGGCTGGCCCACGCTGCTCATTTTCAAGGATTCACCACGTGACGCTCCTTGCGGATCACATCCAGCAGCAC
>JAFMHF010000055.1:11465-13679 GCA_017854655.1 Puniceicoccaceae bacterium
CTCATTTTCAAGGATTCACCACGTGACGCTCCTTGCGGATCACATCCAGCAGCACTTCGCGCAGTTTGTTCAAATTAACTGGTTTAGGTAGGAAATAATTCATCCCCGCCCGCTTAAACTTACCCTCGTCCGAGAGCACACCGAAAGCAGTTACTGCAACGATCGGCACATGCTTACCGAGTTCGCCTGCTTCGCCAGCTCGCAGCGCCAGCCCCGCGGCAACGCCATCCATAATCGGCATATCAATATCCATTAGGATCAAGTCACAGCCCTTGGATTTCTGGACTAAATCCAACACCTCCTGCCCATTCGTTGCAAAAATTACTTCTTGCTTCATGTGCCCCAGCGCTGCTGCTAACAAACTGCGAGCAATCGGATCATCTTCAGCCACGATCAACGAAAGGCGTACTGGCAAAGCCAACATCGACTTGAGTGGCTTCCCACTCTTATCCAAACGTAGGCCGCCGACTGGCAATTCACTACTCGCGGAGGCTTGCATCTGCTCCATCTCGAACGACAACAGCGTGTGCACCCCACCCGCCTCATCAGGGGTCGCATGCATCACGCCGTTATAGCGCTCCAGCAATGCAGACGATACCGCCCAATACAAATACTCCATTTTGATGCGCTTATGATTCGCCCCCGTCGTCATCAGGAAGACTTTCTGTATCTCTTGTTGGCGCTCTTGAGAAGCCTCCTCACAAGGATTCACAATATCAACTTTGACATCTGCTCCATCCGTCCGCCATGAGACCTGCAACACCTTTTTCTCAGTCGGGATGTTCACTAAAGATACACTCTCAATTGAGCCTAACAGAGTATTCTCGATGATCGCCCGCAGGTGATCGCCATCGCCGCGCAGGCGCAAAGACTTATCCTGATGACTCAGCTCAAACTTGAGCCCACGTAAATCAGCACGAAAGATCAAGTCCTTCTTAATCTGTTCCATCAAATCATGAAGACTCACCCACTCCCGATATTCCGGCAAGTCATTCCACTCGGTTTGTATCTTCGATAAATTCACCATCGTGCCGATTACTGCCAGCATGTGCCGCGCACAACCCTCAATCGCCATTCCATTTTCACTCGGAAGCTCTTCTTGCATTAACTGAGCAACCCCTAACAGCCCGTTCAACGGGGTGCGCAATTCATGCGAAAGCGTAGCAAACAAGGTATTCGAAGCCGGATCAATCCGAGCGGCCTCTGCCATTACTGGCTCTTCTTTTGGCACAGGCGGGGCAAGGAGCACTGGCTTGGGCTTGCGTAACAACAAGCCAGTCAAGAATACAATGCCCCCGAGCAGCACCGCGCACATGACCAAAAGCAACACTGTTAAACTATCTACGCTCGCAATACTCACTCAATGAATCCACGGATCAGCACCTCGATCGTCAATAAGGATTATTGCTAATATAACATTTAAAACCCACGTTTTTTTAAGTCCAATATCGTCTGATTCAGCGCCTCTACCATTGGCGTCTTGGCTAAATAGCCTAAATCTCGCCGTGCTGCACTGATGTCGAAATAGTGATCCTTAGCCAACTCCACAGCGACAAATCGAGTAATTGGCGGCTCATCCCGACGGCCGAGCACTTTCCACAACCCCTCGCACAGGGCACCCACAGTATACGCCACAGGTAATGGGATTTTGCTCGTCAACGGCGCATGGCCTAAGCCCTCCAAAATCGAATTCACCCACGGCCACAACTCGACCGACTCTCCCTGTGAAATGAAATACGCCTGCCCTGCGCCCTTGCCTGCGGCTAAGGCATCGAACGCATCCAAATGTGCGTCGGCCACATTACCCACATATGACACATCCACGCGACTGCGCCCATCGCCCACGATTTTTAAACGACCCGCTTGCACGCTCGCAAGCACACGCGGCAAAAGATGTGGATCGCCTGGCCCAAAGATTAGATGCGGGCGCAAGGCCACAATCTGCAAAGACTCCGAATTCGCAGCCAACGCCTCTTCCTCAGCAATCGCCTTCGTTTGCGCGTAATGACACAGCCAATTTTGCCCGTACGGCAGCGACTCGTCGCCGCCGCGGATCGACTGACCATTAAACACCACACTTGGCGTGCTGGTGTAGATCAATCGACCGACGCCCTGCTCACGACATGCCGCCACGACATTACGCGTGCCAACAACATTGGGCTGATAATAGCTCTCCCAACTACCCCAGACGCCCGCACGCGCCGCCACATGAAA
>JAFMHF010000055.1:14002-15398 GCA_017854655.1 Puniceicoccaceae bacterium
CATGCTGCTGCGCGATTTCACGCAAGCTCTCGATGAACTCTGCACGCGCCGAATCGCCCGCCGGAAATGCGCCGGCCTCTGGCTCGATTACGATCGCGGGACGTCCCCCGCCGACATCAATCAACGCCGAGCGAAACACATGTGGGTGTGCATTAAAAATCGCCTCACAACAATCTGTATAGAGCGGCCCTTCGGCAGCCTGCACGTGCTCGATTTTACGGCCACAGAACCACAAATGCCCAGCCTCACCGATCCAACCGAGGTCGCCCATGCGGTGCCAATGCCGCTCACCATCCGCGATCTTCGCATCTGCGTCCGCATCTGGCCGCTTGTCGTAGCTACGCGTGACCGACGGACCACGCACGATGATTTCGCCAATCGCACCGACTGGTAGTTCCACGATTTCAGCAAGCGTCGCAATCGGCCCAGCAACTGGCTCAATAATCCGCACATCCACTCCGGGCAACGGCGTACCCACACATGTCCCTTCGCCTAGCGCGGTGCGCCCCGCAGTCTCGCTCAACACCTCCGTCGATGCGATCGAGCTCACTGGCAAAGCCTCAGTGGCTCCATACGGCGTATGGATTTCACCATTCGGAATAATCGCTTCCATCTGCCGCATCAACGCTGGCGGCACAGGGGCGCCCGCCATCAAAATACGGCGCACGCTCGGCAGCGTCACTGCATGCGCCTCACAGTAACGCGCAATCTTGGCCCACAGTGCTGGCGAACCAAAACTATTGGTCACCGAATTCTGCTGAATCGCACGCACGATTTTTTCCGGATCAACCGTCGCAGGCCGGCTCGGGTTCATCTCTGGCACCACAGTGCACATCCCCAGCGCTGGATTAAATAAAGCAAACACGGGCAACATCGGTAAATCCACTTCGCCAGGCGCAATGCCATATTGCGTACGAATCGCCTCCACCTGCGCGACAAACATGCCGTGTGCGTAGCACACACCCTTCGCCGGTCCGGTCGAACCGGAAGTAAACAAGACTGCGGCCAATTCCTCGTCTGCTGAGTCCACGACTGGGAAATCCCCCAGCTCGTTATATTGAGCGATTTTTTTCTCGAATCCAGAGCCGACCGAGAGCTTAACCGACACCCCACTAAAACTCGGTCGAAACAGCCGCGCCACCCAGATCGCGGGGGGAATGCCAACCAGCGCCTCCGGCTGCGAATGCCGCACACAACGCAAGAAGCGCTTCAAGCCCATGCCCGGATCAATCACGATCGGCACTGCCCCGATACGAAACAGCGCAAACACAATACGAATCAAATCCAAGCCCGGCTTGACCATCAGCAGTACACGCGTGCCGCGCTTAATCCCACGTGCAACGAAGTAATGAGCAGTCGCTGATGCCTCGGCATCTAGCTGCGAGAAGCTACGTTC
>JAFMHF010000003.1 GCA_017854655.1 Puniceicoccaceae bacterium
CGCTCCGTCGAACCCGATGGTTCTCATCTCATCCTTCTTACCGCAATTTTACGGCTTCGCCTTAAATGGCGGAGAGAGAGGGACTCGGATACGAACTCGGATGACTCAATTCCTCATCGTCGGAGTTGTGCACCAAGATTGGTCTGATGGCGCAATGGTTGTCAATCCTTTCAAGCTGGGTGATGCCCTTATTCGCAGGTCCAGAAGAGCAATTAGGTTCAAAGTCCTTCGGAGAAAACACGTCCTCGAAACCGCGCTGATATGGAAGGCTCAGATGACCGCCAACCCGCATATACAGCCGTCTGACGTGGCAGAAGCTGTGGGACTATCAGCCATTCGAGTCCGGCAAATCCTGCGCTTCGCCAAACTGCACCCGGAGATTCAGGAAGCCATTCTGAAGCTCAGCCCAAAACAGGCCCGAAAACACTACCCAGAGCGGCTCCTTCGCGAATGGCTTCCACTCTCACAAACGAAACAATTGAGCCAATTCAGACAGCACATGGGCTGAATTGAGTCATTTCCCAGTCTAAGAGCTGAGAAATTTGCCTGCGCGAAATGGGTCAATTGGTTCAAATGGGATTATTCCCTTCATTTACACGAAAGAGAGTAAGCACATGTTTTCCACTTTATGTAGGTGTTTTCTTCCCCTAGGGTTGGCTGAAGTATGCCGTCACAGAATAAAGAACCAGAGCCATCTCCCGATAAATTGCTTTCAAGCCCCATGTCGACCGGAGGTTTGGGCTCGGTGTTCGAAATGAAGGTTCAAAGCGGCTTGCTGGCTTCTTTGCTGGTGCGTGCACATTTGCCCTTCTTTGATCGTGCTACAATCTGCGAATTACAGTTTCAGTCCGAACTGAAAGGCTATGCCACTGATGATGTTCTAGTCGTTGCTGAAGATCTAACAGGCGGCAGGAGGAGGCAATTGTGGACAATTAAGCACAAAATTGCATTCACGGAAAAAGATTCTGTTTTTCAGAAGGTTATTCGCGAAACTTGGTCGGACTTCTCGGATCCGAAAACTTTTACAACCGATCAGGATGCAATCGTTCTAGCTACCGCAACGGGTTCTACCAAGAGTCTTCATGTCGTTCATCTTCTGGAGAGTGTTCGCGCGTCACTTAATCCAGCGGACTTTGACATACGGCTTCGTGCTGATGGAGTCATTTCGAAAGAGGCAAAAGCGTATTATGATCTATTCTTTTCTGCTCTAAAGGAGGTTTCGGGGGACTCGAACTTGAGTGATGAGGTTGTCTGGCGCTACCTTCATAGCTTCCATTGGGTTCGTTTTGATTTTGACCAAATCGCAAGCCAAAATGAAGCCTGCTTCAAAACGATGCTCTCACTGGGATTGAAACGGGAAACCAGTGAAACGGGGGAATCTCTCTGGAACCGAGTTTTTAAGTGGGTTGCCGATAAGAATCCCAGAGCTGGAAATATAACATGGGAATCGCTACCAGTCGAATGGCATGATTTTTGTGCCACACTAGCGCATCATTATGAGTCCGGTGTCATTTCTCGCTTAATCGAGCATTCTAAGAGGCACTTAGCACGAGTGCAGAAGCATATTGGCAAAGAGGAGCAAATTCAGGTCGAACGAAGGGATTTGATCCGAAACTTAGCAGACGCACTGGAGAAGCATCCGGTGACTGTGGTATCCGGGCCTGCGGGAACCGGAAAATCAGCCGCAACCTTCATGGCATTGGATCAGTCTAATTCATATTGCCCTTGTTTTGTATTTCAGGCGAGAGAGTTTGCGTGCACCCACATAGACGAAGCACTCGGGAAAATGCGGATTAACGAGCCGTTATCTAGGGTTTCCGCCGCATTTGCACTGCACCCAAGGAAATTTCTCATCATCGAGAGTGCCGAGCATTTATTGGAATCGCCCGAGAACGACGCATTCTACATGCTCCTAGAGGAGGTAGTAGCCGATCCGACTTGGCATGTCGTGATCACCACAAGATCACATGCTGCAGTACTTGTTGTAGAAACATTCCTCCGGAAAGCCGGAAACATCCAGACTTTTAGCATCCCGTTACTTGCTGACGTAGAGCGGGATGAAGTTTTAGAGCACTTTCCTATACTCAAGAATTCCGCCTTGGATCAAGATGCACTAGAACTGCTTCGGAATCCATGGTATCTGGATGCTGCATGTTCTATCAACTGGGCAGTCACCGAAGACACTCGAATAAATCGCAGCAGCCTTCGTGAAATACTCTGGAAGCAGGTTGTTGCTAAAGAGAGTTTTCGCAGGGGAGGAATACACCTCTCCCGTGAACGGGTTTTTCGCGAGATCGCGATCAATAGAGCTCGGACAATGAAATCCTTTGTCGCCAGCCCTGAAAATGGAGAGGCTGCAGTGCAACAACTTATTGCTGACGATCTATTGATTGAAAGTGAAGTCTCCGGCCACTTCGCTCCATCCCATGACGTCTGGGAGGATTGGGCCCTTATCATGTGGGTGGGTCAAGAATTCGAAAGACACGGCAAGGACGTAGTAACTTTCTTTAAGTATTTGGGATATGAGTTGCCCATTCGCCGTGCATACCGGAACTGGCTTAATGAAACATTGCTTGAAGGCAATATTGAGCGCATTCGTGAGCACCTTTCCAGTATCATATCAAATGATGGGGTCGAGCAGTATTGGAAGGACGAAGTTATCGTTTCGATACTGTCTTCAGAGGAGTCTCTTTGTTTTCTTGACGATTATTCTGATTATATATTGCGCGAAGATTGCAGACTCCTTCGAAGAATGCTGCATCTGCTTCGCACGGCGTGCAAGAAACCAAACCCGTATCTAATTCTGAACGAGGAAGTTCTAGCGAAGTCGCTTGGCGACCTATATCTTGTCCCAGACGGCCCCAGCTGGGGTGCGCTGGTCGGCTTCATACATCATAATATGGATCGAGTTGCCCCTAGCCTTCGTTTGTTGCTGATTGGTTTCCTTGAAGACTACAAATCGGGAATCGGTTTCAGAAACCCCAAGCCTCTAGGATACCAGGAGGCTTTTCGACTGGCGCTTCGTATGTGGGACATTCACTCAGTTGAGCGAGGCAACCGGAAGCTCTTGGAGCGTTTAGCTAAAGTGATTTTCACGATCCCGTATGCTGATACCGAAGCATTTCGAAATTTCCTTACCAATATTTCTGCCGATGACGGTCGTTCGCCTGCCATTGAAGCGATAAAAGCTGAGTTATTCGGTTTTCCCGGCGGCACTGTAGCCTGCCACTCTTTCACCTCCGAGATAGCCTCCTTCTGTCGAAAAATTTGGGAATTAGATCGCAAACCGAGTCCAGAGCTTAGAATTCGGCGGAGCAGTGACATAGACATAGCCTTCGGTCTTGAAAACGAACTCATGCGTTTTTACCCCCCCAGCAGACTCCAAGGTCCGTTCGGAGCATTGCTTTCATCAGGCAAACCCGACGAAGGAATAGATCTCATTCTAGATCTCGTCAACCACTGCACACTGTTCTACACAAAAAGCTGGTTAGATCGTGACGAAGAAGATGACACTGGAATGATTACGCTGGTCTTTGATTCCGGCAATGAGGTCGAGCAATTCTGCCATCCAAGACTGTGGTTATTATACCGGGGAGGTATGCCGGGGCCAAATCTCCTTGAAAGTGCATTGGCCGCCCTTGAACACTTCTTATTGGCGAAAGCAAAGCTCGGAGAAAGCCTTGAGGAACTGTCTCAAAGCCTGATTCTACGCAGCAATAGCATAGCAACGACTGCGGTGATTGCAAGTGTTGCAATGGCTTATCCACATCGAGTCGGACGAACTGGTGCAGTGATTCTTCAGAATCCCGAATTCTTCCAAATGGATCAGAGGCGCTACATGCATGACCAGACTGGCGACATTGGTGACCATTTGCTTAGGCCAATTCAAAAGATCCATTATAATGAACGAAAAGAGAGCAGAAAGCTGGCACATCGTACGCTAAACCTTGAGTCGCTGGCAGTCACATTGCAAGGTGGAGAGCTGAAAGAGGAAGTCTGGAAAACAATTGATAATTATAAAACTGAGGTATCCGGCTTATTGGATCGAGCTAAAGGAAATGATGAGTCTCTAACCGATAGTCTTGAGACGTGGCAATTGCGGCTCCATCGAATGGATATTAGGAATTTTGTTCCCATTAAACAGTTGGAAAATGGTGAAACAATGTTTGCCGCAGGAGATCCTGGACCGGCGCTGAAAGCAATGCGGGCAAAAAAGCTGCCGGAAATTGAGAAAAAGGCGGCTGAAGCCGAGCTGCTCATGTGGGGCATGGCATTATTGGAGAACCCACAGTCGGAGAAATATGACACGAACCGTTGGAGGGAAATGTTAGCACTGGCATTGGAAACCCAGCCTAGCTCAATTAAGGACGATGTAGAGCTAATTAGCGATCCGTATGCCGGAGGCTCCGCGTATGTCGCAGCGGTTTGCCTTCGAGACCATCTTGAAGGCATGCCAACAGACGATGTATCAAAATGCTTGGATATACTCTGTTGCCTTCTTGAGGAGGAACCCCGGGGAGGTGGTATATTTTCAAGCGTTGCGAGCTTGGGCATGTCTGGCCACGTGGCAGCTGCACAGGTTCTTCCATGCCTTGTCGATACTTCAACAGAGTTGGATATTTCCCGAGTTAAACGCGCAGTGGCAACTGCTATCACACATTTTTCGAAAGAGGTTAGAGTGCGTGCTGCAAAATCGATCCGGGATTTTTTATGGGGAGCAGATCGGAAGTTTGCCGAATCTTGTTTGTTTGGAGTGTTACATTTTGCCCAGCTTCGTTCCACAAAACTGGAAGTATGGCGAGAGCTGAACTATCAAGAACGCGGGGATTTTGAAGCGTTCATTTTTAACGACGTTGTCGAGCTTCGTCGCTTGATTTATGATGAAAAAATTGACTTCGATGATGTGACGCTCTCGTTGGAAAATGTATGTGCAACCACTTTTTCACATGCCCTCATGATCGCTTCAAGTGCGCCACGAGACGAAACCTTCAACGCTCTAGTCAAGTCCGCTGTGGCTTCATTGGTCACTTTGTGGCAGGCTGGTGAAGGTAGCCGCCGAGGACGCGAGAATAAGATCAATTATGAAGAAGAGCAGGTTATACGCAGAATTGCCGCTGGTTTTATTGTGGGCAGTAGCGCTAAGATTGCTTTGGAAATTTTTCTTCCCTGCCTTGAAGCATTCGAGGATATCACTTCTGAAATTGCCGATTTCTTTAAGGATATGATTTCCAGCGAGGATCGACTCAGGGAGGGCGACTCATTTTGGGCGATTTGGCAGAGCTTGTTTGAGCAACTTTCAAGTAAGGTAAATGCCGACAATCACCAGCAGCTGTATGTATCTGAAGTGCTACTTTCGGCTTTGTTTTTAGACGTCTCATGGAAACAAGATGCCTTGGAATGGACGCCGCTTCATGGTCGAGAAAAGCAGATAAAAAGTCTCGTGTGTCTGGTAGGAAGTAGATCGAACGCATGTGGCTTGTTCATCCGATTACTTTCCGGAGTTGGGAATTTCATGCTTCCGAATGCGCTTCACTGGCTAGCCGATTCATTGCGCAAGGATAATCCCCACGAGGCAATTCAACCTGAAGATTGCCAATACAATTTGGTCAAATTGCTTACGCCACTTGTATACGGCAAAGGAGCCATGATCCGTCGAGATGCCTCACTTCAGGAAGACGTAATTTTTATCCTAAATGCCATGGTAGACAATGGCTCATCTGCTGCATTCCGGATGAGGGATTACTTAGTTTCCCCGTTACGAGAACAGCAACCGGTAGATTAAATATCCAACCGAAACTTCGGCGGGAAAACGCCATCCAAGCTTAGAAAGAAATGTCGGTCGTAGCGGATTCCGCAAATGAACTCTCTTGCTCGCTGAATCAGTCAATCGGGGGTGCCATACAATATACCGATGCTGGAGTTACTACCTGACCAAGATTGATAACCTCTCGTTTGGATACGCGCTCTATTTTGCGGACCATCGTTTTGACTAATCTGGATGTGCTACAGCGAGCCATACCGTTAATCTACAAATCATTACTTATCCCTACCAAGCTAAACCTAATAACTCCGAATATATCAAAATCACTTGCCGCCAAAAGGGCCAACTGTAGACTAAGCACTGAAGAATGGAAAACTCCTCTTACAGTCGAGCTCTAAGCCTTTTTGACCACCGCTATCGTAGCGTAATATCGGTGCTGTTCGATGCTCGGAATGAAGACTATCGCCTTTCAAGGCTGCGCGAGAACCCACAGGTCTCAGCTGAAGCAGTCGAATTTATGCGCGCGCTAGATTTGATTGAGATTGAGGACGGAACCATCGCATTGAACCGGGACCTTGTGGAGTTTTTGGAGCGCACCTTAGGCGTATCAGATTTTGTCATGACTGGGCGCATTGGTGAAATCAACGTCGACATCCAACGTTTCTATAATCTTTACGAGACCTGCTCAACTGGCCGAGACCGTGCCACGCTTGCACTCCGAATAAAGCGCTTGTCTAAGCAACTGATCGCTGACTTGCGGAATACGCAGCGGGATCTCCGCCGCTTACTGGACAACGAATTCCGCTTTGAAACCTCATTGCAACTCAAGCTCGAACAACTCGACATCTACCAACAGAAATCGAAAACTTTCGTCGAGGACTTAGAGAAGTGCCAGCGGATGTTTCAGGATCAGGCAACAATGCGGGCGTCGAGTAATGAGAGCCTCTTGATTACACGCAAGCAACTGGGGCGGCAGATTCATATAGCAGGTAAGGCCGCCGCGACTTTGGCCTACGATATTTCAAGTTACATCCACAGGGCAAAGGAAGACCGGGATCACTTAAGCAAGCTGTCCCAGATATGTGAGTTGATTGATCGCCAGGAATTTCAGAGTCGCTCCAATCTGGTCGAGATTCTCGAATCGGGAGCGTTGGCTCATCTGCAGCGCGCCGAACCGATACGCACCACTTTGCCCGCTGATCTAAATGGCGATGCCGTCCTTCAAAGTCGTCTTTTTCTACGAGCCGAACGAATGGGTATGGCGGAAAATCGTGAAGACGAGCATCCAACGATGGAAGACGACGAAGATATCGGCACCGAGATATATCTACCGGACATACCAGACATGATTCAGACCTTTCAGAATCATCACGATGGGCGTGATTTATTGTCCTTCCTTCTGGAAGCTCCGAATAATTTTCCGAAGGACGAACATCTGTTTGAGCGTATCTTGGAGAGTTTCTGCATGATTGCGACTTCCAAAGAATCAGACGGACTCTATGTCTTGCAGGAACTAGGCGAGAGGCAGAAGGAATATGTGCAGCTCAGATATTTGCAACTTCATGCCGAGCGTATTGATGGAGCTTCACCCCGCTCCGAAGTCGATCTTCCAATTATTTCCCGAACATGAACGAAACAGCAAGTATTCCACCAAAACTCAAAGAGATCTTTCATGCATTGGTGCGCGGAGAGCGCCTGTTTCTATCTGACAATGGATCTCAAACTGAAACCGACCAGTTTTGGACTTTAAGCCGAAATCTGGATAACTTCAATGACTACCTCAATCCCCTAGGTTTTGAAGTTCACGCAGGCGATGGCTATTTTTACATGTCAGGGGAAGAAACCACTAGTGCCACTCAGGACAAAATGGATCGCAACTTGAATCTAATTCAAGTCTACGGCTTGCTCTCTGACGCCCTCGATGGCTTTGAAGCAGGAAAGGTTTTCAAAGCCTCGGATTTGGAGTCCCGATTCACGCAAAACGGCGATCTGGCCGAACGTCTGACTCGCCTAACCCAAAAGCCGTCCACGAGTTACAGCATAAGTGATCAGATGGAGTCGATCATTAGAAAATTTGAGAAGATCGGATTCATCCTGAACAGTTCGACATACGACCGCTCTTTCGTTGTGCTATCCTCTATCAATTATCTGCGCAGCATTATCCTAATGCTCAACTTCAAGGACTAATATGAAAGGAATTGTCGGATACCATCTGATCAACGTCGCAGCATTCCGCTATTCCAAGTGCAATGTGGACGGACACTGTCAATTCATTGGGCACAACGGTAATGGAAAAACCACGAATCTACGTGTCCCACTGTATTTTTACAATCCCTCAGGAGAACGGCGTGACCACGCGATTGAGAGTTCCAAGCACAGTTTCAATGAATTCTATTTTAATGGTGAGCGATCCTTCATTGTATATGAAATTTGCCGGGGACAATTTACCGATGGTGTGCGGGACCTTTACCACATCGCCGTCAACCGACGCTCGGGTGCTCCCCGCTTCATCTTCATCGATGCACCCTTTGATAAAACGCTTTTCGAGAACGCAAATGGTCACATCTGTAACGAGCGTGAACTGATTGGTAACCTACAGGTAGCTGGGATCAAATCTGAATCGGTGAGTACCTACGAAGCATACCGGAGTGTAATTTACGGCGTTGACTATCATGAGCGCTTCAAGCGTTTCGTCTATGCCTTTCCAAAGGCTAATGCAGAGAAACACATCCGCACGATCCCGAAGATACTTTCTGCCATTTTCCGTGCCGAAAACTCAAAGACTGAAACTTTGAAAGATGCATTGATTGCTTCGCTCGGAGAGGAGGAAGCATCCATCGACTTGCGTCAGACCGGCAAGGAAATGAAGCAGTTCAACAGGGACCGGAACGAGTTGATGGTCTTAGAAGCTCAACTCGAACGGATTCGGTGTATCTGCAACGATTACGCTGAATACAAAGACCATAGGGCAGATTTGAGTAATATCATCAATCGAGTCCATCAGTGTCTACCTAGGGCCGAACATTGCTTGAATATGGAATCCGTTTCAATTCGAACCCTAGAAGCTGATTTATCTAGAGCGAAGGGCCTTTATCAAAATGCTTTAGAAGTGATTAATGGTAAAATCGAAGAATGCACCCGCTTGGAAGGTTCGCTAAACGAAACCATTAATGCGATTCGGGAAATTCAACAGAAATACCCGGAGGCTAAACTGAAGGCTTGGGAGCAGAGCGAGAGGGACATACCAAACCTGAAACAGAAGTTTGAAGTGTATGAGGCGAAGCTCAAGGCACGATCCAAGCACTACGAAGACATTCAAGAAAAATATCAGGTCTTGGAAGAGAAGGTACGTGCCAGTTATGATAAACTACGAAACAAAGCGAGAGAGACTTATCAATTGGTGGCGGTATCATGCACCGAGCAAATCGGATTTTTTCAACATGAATCCAGTGTAAAGCTCACCGAACTGCGCGAATCATTTGATTCAAAACGGAGCAAATTAAACGAAGACGTAACTGAACTCCACCGTGATGAAGTACGCTTGAAACAAGTTAAATCTAGCCTCCGGCTGGATGATTTCAGAGGAGAGGTGATCAAGGAACAGCAAATCCAGCTGACTAAACTGAGAAATACAAGCGCCACAAATGAGACTGAGAGCAAGAGTTTGTTAGAGAAGCACAAGGCAATAGGCAGTCAGAGGGACTCCACATTGCTACAGATAGGGAAAAAGTATGACACCAGAATACTACAGTGGGAGCGAGAGGTCGAAAACCAGCAGGCTGCCATAGAGAAATTGCAACCAATCATTGAGCGCTATAATGGATCCCTTCTTGAAACTATTGATATCGAAGCTATTCATCCAGACGTGTTTCGTTCGGTCGTCAACGAGACGGTGTTACTCCAGCGCTCGGACAGCATACTCAAATCAGCTGAAACAAGCCCAAGAACCGCACTGTTAGGGCTACACATTGACACCGAATCTCTGCCAAAACCGGCTGAATTAAATCTGGAATCGGCTAAACAAGAGTTTTCGAAACTCAAATTAGAGCGCGATGCTCTATTGGAAAAAATTTCCATTGAGAACGGCAAGAAGCACGAGGACTTGGATGAGTTAGAAGCATTCTATCAGCAGGAACTCAGAGACCATCAGGAATATGCCAACCATGTGCGCAGTGAGTCTCGTCGTATTCTCTCTGAGATAGAAATTTGCCAGGAAACCCTCGACTACGAATTGAGGTCCCAAAAGCAAGAGTTCGAATCGAAACTCAAGAGTCTAGAAACCGAATATCGAAGTGCCAACCAAGCTCTCATAAAGGCCGAGCAAGAGCGCAAGGAATTCAACACCAGTTGTGCAGCCCAAGAAAAAGCACTGCAAGAACAGTATAACCTTCAGATTGAATCAACACGCAGGAAACAAAGAGCTTCGGCAGACAAACGTGACAGTGATATCAGTTGCACTGACAAACGCCTCAAAGAAGCACTTGTCGACCTGAATCGGGAAAAAACCGATGAACTTAAGGCAGGATCTAATAAACCAGATGAGATTGATCGGCTTAAAGAATTGGTCGATGACGCCATAAGCAAATTAGATGCCGCTCAGAGTGACTCTCAAGAATTAATTGCCTATCGAAAGCACAGCCTTTCTACAGTAGAAAAACTACCACAAACGATTGCGAGTCTTCAGAAAAACGAATCCGAAAAGAAAGCACTTGAAGCTCAGTTAGAATCTGAAGCGAAAAATTGGCAGAGACAGGAAATCGAGATTAACGATAAGCTGAAAGGCCACCGAGAACGGTATGAAAAGTCCCACGAAGATATTCAAGCGTTTAAAGGGTGGGATTTTTCCGCTGGTGAAAATGTTGCTGTTACAACTGAAACAAGCGTTTTCAATTACGCTCCCGGTGACATTCAAAAGCTTCTGACCCAATACCAGCAAACCAACAACCGCATGCGTGACCTGTGGGGCGGGAAGCCGGATACTCGAACTAGTCAAATCCATGATTGCGGAATAAAGAGCAATGTAGACTACCTTGTTAGCCGATTTGGTCATGGTAATCGCTTCAGTTTTCCAAGTAGCTTTGAAGCCGATGAGAGCATTCGAGAATTCATCGATTACAAGCTGTCTGTGATGTTGAGTACGGATTCGCTCGATAAGGAACGGAAGCAAGTACTGGAAGCATTTCGTCTCACAATGAGAAACCTCTCCCGCGAATACCAGCAGCTTGAGGACAGCAAAACCCGATTGTCGCGCATACTTACTGCCATCCAAAAATCAATTGCTAGTGACGGTATCTTTGTCGCCTCGATCAACAGCATCGAATTTGATCTTCAATCGTCGAAAACTCGAACGGGAGCTCTGCGCGACACCCTGAAAGTTTGTCTCGAAAAGTTGGATCCAACTAGAATTGACTTGGATACTGTTCAGAGTGATCTATTTGCTCAGAAACCAAGTCAGTCGGAAATAGTGAGTCTGATGGATCAGGTGGAAGCCATCAGCAATGAGGTTAACGACCACAACATTGAGCGCATCCGACTCGGCGACTTGGTTGATTTTGTAATACGCATCACCGAAAACGGTATCCCTCATGGCTGGAAACCCTTGGTTCAAGGAGTTGGTTCAGAGGGAACTGGTGCACTAGCCAAATTCATCATCTATTCTGGCATCCTTTCACATTTCAAGAAGGCCGTTTATAAGAATGCCGATGAGTTACACTTGCACTGCACAATCGACGAAATTGGCAAGATTTATGCCGGGTACGTCACCGAGCTACTGAACTACTGTCGAAAGCTGGGCATTTACTTAGCGACAGCTCAACCCAACACCCACAGCAAACCTGGCGATTTCGAACGAACTTTCATCATAGACAGAAATGAGAAGACTCAACGCGCAAGAGTCACACCCGTTTATGAGGTGACAGTCAGAATTAGATGAATAAGGTTAGCAAAGCGCATTTGAAGTTCTACAAGCGTCTGATTGACACGCCTTCAGGGATACCTCAGTCATCAGTGCCCAGCACTCTTCCCCTAGACCAGTTGATGTCAGGCAACGCAATTGAGAGCAAACGCGTTGGCGCAGGAAATACGCTAACCTGCAAGCCCTATTATCTCCGTGCGGCACTCAGGACACTCTTTGACATCCGAGACTTGGAAGGCGCACTTGATGCATTCGATACCGAGATCAGCAAGGGAGCCATTGCATTAGTTGGGGGTACGACAAAGTCGCTATCTGCTGGACGCAAGCGGCAGTCGACATCCATGCGTGCGTGTGCGCCAACTGGTAATCCTTGCGTCTCACTAAGTAAGGGGACACTGGAAATTCCCACACTACAATATGCGTGCCTTAACGTGGACTGTGGAGATGTGGATACCCTCACTAACATTAATTGCGCTATAATATGTGAGAATATTGAAGATTTTGATATGCTCACATATCCGATGTTTGAACAGTTGTGCCAAAGCCCATCGTCAGCCATAGTCTTATCGAGGGATGACGGATTGGAGCGCATCGGGAGAGTCATTAAAAATACCGGTATCGCCCGAGTATGGCATTTCGGTGATTTCGACCTTTGCGGAATGCAAATCTTCGAAACAAACACAGTGCATCACATACCTAGTGCCCGTTTCCTTATGCCTGAACTGAATATGCTAGGCAGCATGATTCGATCTCACGGAAGTGAAGAGCTCTACTACAAGCAGCTCGACCGAACACGCAGATACATACCCAATTGGAGTGAAGGCAAAGAGCTGATGCATATCATCCATAAGTATAAAAAAGTCATCGAACAAGAAACTGTTCGCGAACTTCTAAGCAGGAAGCATTTTTAATAGGTTAGACTAATCGACGTTCTAGGCGTTTCGACTCATCTTCAACTGCTGGGCTAATCGTGTGATTAGCACACATTAAAGCATAGCTAATTTTCATCATTAGGGTGCATACCGAAAGACTAGTCTAAAGGGACTAGTTGATGCAGTGGATTTTATGGCCTGAGGTATGCGTGACATCCCCTGGAGGTGCCCTACCCACATTTCGGAAATGGCTTCGAGGCATTGAAAATTTTCAATGATTTCAGTGAGTTATATGCAGGCTGAGAGTTACTCGGGAGGATTTTTTTTGAAAATTTGGTA
The DNA here is from genome assembly GCA_017854655.1 of Puniceicoccaceae bacterium. GTDB lineage: Bacteria > Verrucomicrobiota > Verrucomicrobiia > Opitutales > Coraliomargaritaceae > Lentimonas. Next base: position 12,887 of record JAFMHF010000003.1, read on the forward strand.
TTCAGCATACCAAGGATCACCAAACAGAAAAAAATTCCTTCGTTAGGCTTTCTAATGTCAGGGCACATTCCGTCCAGACAACCGGTGGTCTTCTAAGCCGGTGAAAGAGAAAACCAAACTAAGTAACACAACATGAGTGATGAAAATAAGAAAGCCGATTCCAGCCAGTGGTTGGATCTGCCGCCCAAATTCTGCGAGAAACCTCCTAGCGATCCTGCCCGGATGCTAAAGGAATCGAAGGCTAGGATCAAAGCAGCAGTCGAGAATTACGCCCAATTGGGTCTCTGGTTCAGCCGAGTCCGTCGTTTCGGCCTCTGGCGCTACTCAAAGAGGCCTAAGTTCAAATCTTTCGCAGAGTTCTACAAACACATGGGCTACAGTGCAGATCAGGTATCTCACCAGATCGCAATTAGCACAGTGCTCCGGATGCTTTTGGAGGAATTCGGGAAAGCTGAAGTGAAGGTCAACGTGTATCATGCGACGATTCTTCTGCGGGGTGTGCGCGACGACGAGGCACGCTTTAAAGCTGACGGTGAATTGGCCTGCGACATCTTTCGCACAGTTTTGGCAGCTGAAGCAAAGGTGACAGGGAAACTCCTGAAAAAAGAGATGACCGCGCGTGGCCTGCTAAAAGCAACTCCTAAGCAGAAGTCTCGCCATACAGAAGAAGACAACGAACCAAAGAGTGATGTCAAAATCGGCGAACCAATTGATGGATTGAGCCTCGGCGAGAACGCTGGCAATGACTCGGAGAGTAATCAGGCAGTATTGAAAACTAAAGAGGTGCTCCCTAGACAGGCAAGGAAGGAACTGAACGAGGCACGATCAGTCGCCGCTGCACTTGTCGAAGACACTGGAAATTCGACGGAGCATTTAGAGCTGCATAAAAAGCTCATTCAACTTCGTACACTATTGGAAGAGGTATACCGCCAAGTTAATTCGTAGCGATTGTTGGACACGAACAAGAGTGCGCAGGGAATGATTCCCTGCGCATTTTTTTACGCTTCCACCTCATCGATAACGCGGATCGTTCGTGCACCTTGGCCGTGTTTCTCGATCTCAGCGGGCTCGGAAACCGGTAAGTACTTCAATTCATGCAGGCAAATCCACTTAAAGTATCCACCCAGCTTACGCCCCGCCATTTCAATCTGGCAGAATCCGTAGTCTAGTTTGATGAGATCTTCCCCATTGTGGCTAGAAAACTCGCAATGCAAGAGGAAGGCATAGGCGAATGCCCGGACTTTATCACTTTCTAGTTTGAGCACTAGCATGGGGGGATTTCCAGTTTCGTGGTGTTCGCGTTGTGGGGCTTTTTCGTCCTGAGCTGTAGGCTCGTTTGATTCGGAAGTTTCCATAAAGTGTCGGATTTGAATTTAGTAGGTAACAGTCAGGCTTCAGGTGACTGGGACAGACTGCTTGCGATCGATGGTGTTTCGACTGTCGTCGGTTTCACCGATATTGGCAACACTTTGCCAGGCCAAGCTTTGACCGTCGCGACGACACGCCTGAGCAGCGAAGGCTTTCGACTTGCCAAAGCTAATTTCGGATTGTGCCAATAGTCGCTGGCCGATTTGCGAATACGGGCGTGTTTTACGGCGTTGCGGAGTGCGTCCTTATCGTCTGTGTAAATGCGGATACGACGACGTCCGCGACTAGCCGACACATAAAACTGTTGCAAAGAAGACGCAACAAAACTGCCCGACGACTGCGCGATAAAAACGTTATCGACTGTCTTCCCCTGCGAGGCATGTGACGTCGTGCAGTATCCATGAGCGAAATGGACAGCATCGTTTGGCAGTGTCATACCCTCGCCGAAACTCACGCGCCCCGCGGCGTCGATGCTTTCGACGGTGTGGAGGGTTCCGTTATGGAGCGGATTGCCTTCAACCGATTTAGAATTTCGCGTGATGCGTACGCGATCACCGAGCATAAGCTCTACCATATCCAGTTTGAAAACATCGAATTTATCGGCGTGCTGTTTCAAGTTTAAGGTATGCGTATCGCCTTTGTCGTCCCGAAGCCAGAGTTCTCCGTCATGTCCGGTATAGATTTTAGCCCTAAAATCTTTCGGAAGGTTTCCAGCCTTCTGATTGAGCTGGATGTAATAGTCATCCAGTTCCTTCGCGAATACCTTGTAACGAGATTCCTCGCCACGCTGCGCAACTGTCCAGTTTACTGATCGCAGAACCTGGCGCTCACTCACGTCACCCTTCAACTCTCCGTGAGCTTTTAGTAGACCGCGGATCGCTGTCGTCACATATGCTGCTTCTTCGTGTGTTGGAGAGACGCAGAGCGTCGTACGCGGCTGATTTTTGTCGTTCAATTCCTTGATGCTCAAGATATAGTCTAACGCTAAGCGTTGGTAACGTTCATGCCAGCGTATCTCCTTGATTGCATTGACGCCCTCCAGTTGATCAAAGGCTCGATCAACTTGTCCATCCGAAATTAGCCGGACTGCTTCACGGTAGATCGGATCCTGTTGGCGATAGATACAGTCAAGTTCTGCTGGCTTGAGGCCACCATATCGCTCTAAGATGCGGAGGGCATCGCCTCGCTCGACGGAGTTGTGCTGGGAGGTGTCACCAGACAGTATGAGACGGCAGTCGTGAGCTTGTGACAGCTCCGCGAGTCTGGCCATCTGCTTGGCAGATAGAAGCCCCGCTTCGTCTATCCAGAGGATCGATCCGTGAAGATTTTGTTGCATTTTGGGATCGACCAAAAGGCGTTGAACGGTGTCAGCGTCCTTGAATCCTTCCTTCCGCAGAGTGTTCTTCGCGGCATCACTCGTCGGGGCGAACGTTTTAACTCTGTGTCCGGCAGCGTGGAGCGCTTTGATCGTGGCAGTCATCATGGTCGTTTTGCCCGTGCCTGCACGACCACGTAACGCCGTCACCCGATTTCTGGAACTGAGAATTTGACGCATGGCGATGATCTGCTGATCAGAAAGGTGCGCCGTGTCCGCCCCCTTCGGATCGGCATTGAAGGCCTTGTGGGCGAATCGTCCATTTTTAGAATAATCGATAAATAAGCGCTCTTCGTCGAGCACTTCATCAGTTGTGCACCAAGTGCGCCCCGTATCATCATAACGTATCATTTTTCGGGAGTAGACCGCGCTTTCGATGGCGTCGTGCCGAGCCTCACCTAATCCTGATTTAATCGCTTCGGCGATCACGCCGCGTTCTGACTCTACCGACTTTCTCTCGAAGACGTGCTTCAATGCAAAGTCAGTTGCATTCTCGACGGCTTCCTTTGAATGTCGCGGCGAAGCCGTCACCCGGCGGTTACGAGCGCGCAGAAAGATCTCGTGTAGGTGTAATCGCTCATTTTGACCGATACGATCCAACCATTCGCTTTTGAGTTCTAAAGAAGTCATCTGTTCAGCGTCGCTTTTTTTACGACGAGTACGTTTCCCCAACTCCGCCTCCTGCTTGGTGGTTAAGTCATGTCCTCGCTTGGCTTTTTCGATTTCCTTGGTTCGATTGGAAAAGAGATCTCGAACCTGTTTGCTCACACCCGCGATCTCCCAACCACCTTTTTCGGTTCGCTCTATATCATAGCCCAAGTTCTGTAGCCTCTGAACAAGACGGCTGTAGAAGCAGGCCTCAAAGTAACGTGCGTCGAATTTGATCTCACCGAACTGACCTGCCTTCCATCGGTTTTCGACAGGATCCCAGGTGCCGTTAAATGCCACCGCATGCACATGTAGATGCGGGTCAGGGAGCACCTTTGCCTGTCCTTCAACGCCATCCTCAGCTACTGGACGAGTTGCAAGGTGGGTGAATTGCGACCAAACGAGATTTCCTGTGGTGCGGTCAACATCCTGGCCGTGCTTACGGACGCGTGTGGACATGTCTTTTTCGATTTGGCGCATGGTTTCATAGACAGAACGTTCGAAAGCGACGCAGATGGCCTCATCGCCCGTTAAGGCATGGAGTAAGGATACGGACTTCGGGGCGTGAAAGTTGAAATCGTAACCGACACGACGGTTCTTCTTATTGCGAGAGGTCCACTGTTTGCCCGTGCGCGGATTCTGATTGTCGCAAAGTTGATGAAAGTCTTCTTTGTTGACTGCGCCTTTGAGTCCAAGCTGATCCGCTCCGTGCCCGCCCCAAACGCCGGGCTTTTCAAGCCCGGCGGTGTAGTAGTCCACCGCCTGCGGGTCGGTGTAATATGTCTTGGCGGCCTCGGAGGACTTGATGGTGCAGATGCGAAGCATCGTCTTTAATCAATCAGAGATTTTACTTAGTAGAGGGAACTTCGAGATATGTTCGATTACTTCATCAAATGAACTGAAGAACGAATCGTAAGCCTCTCCCTGAATAGGCAACGGATTGGAAGAGTTTTCCAAGTGAAGATAGATCGTAGCAAAAGCATAGGCTTGAGATATGTGGTTCTCAGGTACTCCAAAATGTGTCATCAATTTGAATAGTCGGTCGATGCTTCTAGGATGAGTGCTCATGGTGGTCTTTCCAAGGTGAACATCCCTGATGATTCCTACAGAATATGCATGAACCAAAAGCAGAAAGCGTTTCTGCAAATCGCTGGACTCAAAGTCCCTGCGATTGTTGATGATCCACTCCCAGGATTCTTGATCAGCGTCTTTCTCGATTTCTATGGTGCTTCCACCGCTGTGTTTTAATCCGATGTGAGCCAGTTCATGATGGAGAAGGCATGCAACCGCCCCGAGCGTGAACTCATCAGCAACTCCACAATCTGAAGTATCACCAACGATCATTTGAGGCTTAGGAAGATCATCAGGCCATGCTGACTTATCCTTATTCATTAATTTCTGGATCGCCCATTGTAGAAGATTCATCGCTGCGACTACATCTGGGTCATCCCGCAAGGAAACTTCCGTTCTTGCCGAGAATTGCTTACCCTGGAATATTTTGGTATAAAATACAAAGTGTGCATAAGCGGTGGCCCAGAGAAACTCCAATACGAAGCTACTGATTTGGATACGTTTGTCATCAGTAACACCTAGTATCCAATTGTGGCTATCCAAATACTCCAAAGTAAACTCGGGATATAGTTCATCAAGTTGAGCTTCTCGTTCTGGTGCGATATTTACTAGCGCAAGATGAACCTTAGGAAAAACGCACTTTACTGGAGAAGCCATTACCTCTAGGGCGGAGTTGTCTATGATACGCATATAAGCTTTCTAGCGTGAATGATCAGTGTATCGCAAGGCTACTTGCAGCGGTGCATGACTTTTTCCTATATTGAAAATTTTCAATATCCTTGATCGACTGCACCCTCAGACAGATACGTTCATGCACCGGTGCCGCTTCGCGGCATACATCTCCATTGTTATTACAGGCGTCTCCCCTAAGCTTCGCTTATGCTTGACGCTTTACTTGACGCTTGGCCATTGCGGTCAATGATTACGGATGTCGGCTTCGCCATATGCCCAAGAAAAATTCAGTCTATACACGTAACAAAGATTTTGTCGACGCTCTACGTCAGCAGGGAAAGTCGTGGCAAGAAGTTGCGTCGGCTCTGGCCGAAGTTGGCATAAAGTGCACTCGGGCAGGCCTTCATTCTGCCTATCAAACATGGCTTCGCCATGAAGCATCTAAGAACGAGGAAAAGACAGAAGAAACCGATTCGAAACCGCTAGAACCGCTCTTAATGCGGGCAAAGGATGAAGCGGAGGCAGCCAGAGTGGCTGGAAATTTAGAGATTTCTGATGCCGATCAGTTACGTCAATGGGCAAGAAATTTAGATTACTATAGCCCGACACTCGCGCATAAATTTCTAGATAGTTGTAAAGGGAAGGCGCTTCAGGGGTGCTTGAGCGAGTTTGAGAAGCACTTGGAAATCGTTAAAGAGGTCATCAAGCGAACGAACTGGAGGACATAAACGATTTAAACTTCGAGCGGAGTCATGACTGCAAAACTTAAAAAGCAGTCATGAAAAAGTATCTAAAAAAATCCTGCTTCCTTCGTTTTATAAAATGCCCAACCAGTGCATATTTCGGCTGGCAAGGCTACACCTCAAAGAACGGCGATGACGAATTCCTCGCCTTCCTCTCAGAGGAAGGTCAGGCCGTTGGCCGCGCCGCCCACCGCCTCTTCGCGGAGGGGCAACATGTCGGGTACAAGCAGCCTGAACTGGCCTGCGCACAGACACGGGATCTCCTCCAGTGTGAGAACGCCGTTCTCTTCGAGGGCTGCCTGATAGCCGGGCAATTTCTGGCCCGTCCAGACGTCCTAATCCGCAAAGGCGACCAGCTATATCTGGTCGAGGTGAAATCCAAACTGGGCAATCTGGCCGACCATCGGGCGAGTAAGATGCTGTTCAATTGTTATGGGGACATTCGTGCCGCATGGAAAGATTACGTCCACGACCTCGCATTTCAGTGCCAGGTTGCCAAGCGTGCGTTCCCCAACTTGGAAATCATCCCGTGGCTACTTTTGCCCGAACAACAATCCCCAGCCACTAAGGATGAGATTTCGAGTCAAGATGAACCTTCAACAACCGACCAGATCGCGATCCAGGAGCGACGCGAACAGTCGGTTCTTAAGTTCTTCAACGCATCCAAAGCTGTCACCCATGTGAGCGCAAGTGTCGCTCAAACGATGGATAAAATGAGGCAAGTTTGGGAATCGGAAGAGCGTCCGGTTTCGCCGCTTCGCTACCAATGCCGGAATTGCGAATTCAGGCTCGGCAACGGTCGGAACAAAAGCGACGGCTTTCACGAATGCTGGGGAGCACTGGCCGAACCAGACCCTCACATTTTCGATTTGAATCAGTTGTACGCGCTCAAGCAGCAGGACAATAAGCAGAAGCTTTTGGCCGATCAGAAAATCCAAGACGGCACGACTTCGCTCTATTCCATCTCGGTATCCGAGCTCCACGGAGAGCATTCGAACAGGCAAGCCATCCAACTCCGAAACCAACTTCAGGGACAGGAATGGATCGCATCGGAGCTGGCCGAAGAAATCAATAACCTGCAATGGCCGATTTGTTTTTTGGACTTCGAAACCACGATGGCGGCGGTTCCGAAACACAAAGGCATTCGACCCTACGAGACGCTCCCATTTCAGTTTTCGGCACATGTTTTGCACGAAAACGGCCAATACGAGCACCGTGAATGGCTCAATACAATCGACCGAATTTCGACCTGGCCATTCGTCCGTGCACTCATGAAAGAACTGGACGCAACAGGCAGCGTTCTGGTCTACACCGATTACGAAAACCGGATCCTCAAAGAGTCACTGGAGTTCCTCTCTCGATTCGGAAATGAATCGAGAATCGAGCGCAGCTGGATCTTCGATTTGCTGAATTCGGGACGTATCTTGGATCAACATGAATGGGTGCATCGCTACTATTGGGCTCCACTCATGGGCGGCAAAACGTCGATTAAAAAAGTGCTACCTGCCGTCTGGACAAATAACAAGACGCTACACAATCACACGGCTTTTAGGGAGTATTTTGAAAGGGTCGATGGCCGAATCTTGAACCCTTACGAAACACTTCTATCAATCGTGTTGAACGGCAAAGAAGTGTCTGTTCGCGAGGGGTGTGGCGCGATGCAAGTTTACCGCGAAATGATTCATGGCGAAGGCGCAAAATGCGCTGAGTCTAAAAAGGCCCTGGCCGGACTGCTTCGCGAATACTGTAAACTCGATACGGCGTCTCAGTGGATAATTTTCGAACATTGGAAGGAGCAACTTGGACTAGCGCCTGCGAAGTCTCAAATGCTCGACACAAGCATCTCCAATGACCCGAAAAGTGCTTTCCATTAGATCGCAGGTTCGATCCACTGCAGTCGCCTTAACCAGAATCAATGTTTGCGCATTGGGATACTCTGTATGGTCAAGACGGATGAAGAAATCTTCAAATTTCTCGATACGCTTGCGTGTGTCTTCATTATGCCTCCCGACGCGTGGGCGATTCGATTCCTATATCGATATAGCTCGATGAGCATATCAAGATTCGAACTTGAAAACACGGAAGCTTCTATCCCACATCTTTGTAACAGCGTGCGGCAACCCGACAGCCCAGCGATCCTTCAAATCACGCACCTGAAAGTCGATGCCACAGGCCCCGACGATACGATCCGAGAAATCGATCATGTGGTGCTCAAAGAATGAGCATAAAGACAGCAACAGGCTTTCCCTATACAGAAAAGGGCACTCATTCGCATAATTTTCATAGTCCTCGATTAATGCGTCCATGTGATAGCTTTGCCTTCGTCATTGTCGAAGCCATCCGCCTGCTTCGACTTGGCCACAATGTCCTTAGCCCACCGCCTCATTATCGCTTCGATTTCAAGGCTCATCTGCCGAACATTCGACAGGTTGAAATCTAACGCATGCCTCATCGCAATGAAGCGAGTCTTACCTGAAGACCTTCCACTCATACCTAAACAATTACGACAATCGCACCATCTTCAAATGAAATCAGCTCCAAGACGAAGGGTTTTGAGAACTAAAAATTGCGTAATTAAGCGCATTAAAAGTTCTCAAAATGAATCAAAAGAAACGCTATAAAAATAATCGAAGTGCCCAGATGGCGCGCCAGATCGCTCGCAACCGCAAACAAAATGCTCCGCGTCTAAAGCTGCTAAAAGAAACAATGGGCTGCCACGCTTGTGGCCGTTGTGATGTTGATGGAGACCATCTTGATGGCCACCACTATGACGGAGATCGTCATAAATATAAGCCTTTGGCTCACCTAATAAATCGAAATTGGCAGCGAGTCATCCGTGAGATCCTCGGCCTTGATCGTGGCAAGAAGAACTGTGGGGGCCCGACAGTTTTCTGGTGCCAGAGGTATCATGAAGACTACGAGCAGGTAGGTCATCATGCCAAAACGTGCACTCAGTTACTAAAAGAAGGCCATACCTGTCCCGAGCGTGTTAAGAGCCGCAAACCAAGGCGAAAGGACGCTTCGCGCTAAACTTAAAAACTTCTAAAATGACTGAAATATACATTCACACTATCACCAAGGAGGAAATCACTGGCATGGACTTTAGTCGGTTCGAAAGCCTTTTTGGAGAGTGGCCTCAGCTACGTGGCGACTCACTTCGTAGGCGATATAATTCGCTTGCCATATTCGTCAGCGGTTACGACCTGCATCCCGACGAAATTTACGTTATCTCAGAGGTCAGGGCTTTCTTTTCTGAGCTTCACCGAAGATGGCCTTGGTGGCTATACTTCATACACAATTTGGAGGCTAGCATAGCCATTCTGTATCTATGCCTACTGGATCGAGTTGAATCTTTCAAGCGCGAGAACGATGCCATGTGCTCTGCTGCTTTCGACATCGAACAATTGCTAGAGCATATTCAAAATGACTTCATTCGAATGAACTTCTTGATGGATCGAGCCGGAATGACCGACGAGGAGAATAATACGAGATCTCAGGAAATCCTCGATCTATTTGTTCCTAGTATTGGAGGTGCAAAATGAGTAGCGAAGCTGTCGAATACTGGTCACTTTTTGTCGTGACTTCGATTTATTCCATCGTGCCAATGTATCCATCCTGGTTGCTGCTTTGGGTGACAATTGGCTTAATTTGGGACAGGCGCTATGGCCCCAGTTGGTGCCAATATAATCGAAAGACAAGGACTTATAAATTTCTAATTCTAGATTTCCTCGTCTGCTTTCCTTTCGCACTTGTCTGCATGCTTGCAGTCATACTTTCGAAAGGAGCAAGCAATGAATAGTTCAGACATAAATCACCTAGATGATAGCATTATAAATCTACCCTGTTATGAACCAGCAGGTTCCTCTGTTTCGATGACTATCGCTGATCTAATGGGGCACACACTGGTGACAGGCGGTAGTGGCACTGGAAAAACCACTCGTGTGATTTATCCGATGCTGAAGCAGCTGCTTGAAAAGACGGCAAGTTCTTCAGAAACGAAAGTGGGTCTATGCATTATCGATACGAAAGCCGATGGTGAAATGATCGCATATCTTAAGAAAGCCTGTCTTGAGGCTGGGCGCTTAAAAGATCTATGCGTCATTGATTGTGATAGTGATTACTGCGTGGATTTGTTGGATCCGGTAAAGCAGAACGGCATACAAGGAGCTGAGGTTATTTCTGGCCTGTTGGCGGCACTAATTCCCGAATCGGAAATCAATCGATACTGGGAGGTCACTTTTGAATCGATGCTTTTGCTTGCTCTACGACTGTATTTTTTGACTGCCGAAATACAGAGCTACTCTGATATGGTGAAATTCCTAATTCGCTACTTGTTGTATTTCGATGTTCTTAACGATGAGTTTAAGGAGGCGCTGTATTCACTACAGGAGGACAAGGAAACTAAAAATGCTGCTGTCATTGAGGAAACCCTCGCAGGGCATCGAATGTGGAAAACACTCGATGTGCGAACGCGAAGTGTCTTTCAATCAATGGCTGCGCCACTGCTTAATTCACTATCTAGTAAGACTGCTCGAAAATTCTTTTCAGGCGGTAAGGCGTGTAGTGTTCAAGACGCCACAAACTTTGGAAAAGTCTTTGCCATTAGTGTCGATGCAATCCGAGAGCCAACAGTTGGTGCACTTGTGTCGACCATTATCAAAGGTCAATTTTACGATTCGATTTTGAATCGACGGCATCGAGATCGAAATGAGCAGCGTATAGCTGGCTTGGTAATGGATGATTGGCCACTTTGTGCGACTGGAGGGGTGAATAACCGTCACTCTGATGTTAGCGCACTCGGTATGATACGCTCCAGGCGTGGTTTTGTCATTGCCGCCACCCAAGGGCTGTCAGCGCTGGATTTAAAGATTGGAGCAGTTTCAAGACGCGCCGCTATGGGGAATTTTTCCAATGTATTTTTCTTTAGGGGGCGAGATTTTGAGTTAGACGCTTTTGCATCAACGTATCTGGGGGAGAGACGTAAGGTTCTTCAAGATCGCACAAAGCCGGCTAAAGAGCATACCTCACGCAGACAAGCTGAAGCACTGGAGCATGAGCGAGAAACATTCGTCCCTGCCGTTCCAGTTGGTGCACTCGCTCGTTTGCCACTAGGTGAAGCTTTTGCTCTAATCGGCGGGGCAGTTCATAGTCAGCCACTATGCCTAGTTCCTGACTATGCGCCAACGCTGGAGGTGGAACATGAGCAGGAAAGTTGACTTCCAAGCAGTCCATGAAAGGGCATTGGCTAGAGTTTCTCTGGATGCATCAATTGGGCGAATTCCGTTTTATGACTATAGCATTGAGTATCAATCGGCATTGGGTTTGCCGTTCCACAGTCCTGAACCTGAACTGATTCATTTTTTAGAATACTCTGAGAAAATTGAGAATTCAAAAAATGCATGTGAGAAGATTGAAAGGTGCTATTCGAGATATTCCGTCGAGATACCTATCGGGCTACTAGATCTTCCGGTCTGGTGGACGCCTGCTATTATTGACTCGATTAAGGCAGCGAATTGGGTCGAAGCGGACTCTTCATGGACAAGAAAGGTCTTCGGATGGACTTACGTTCAGATGCAAGGTGCATTTTTGGACATTCAATTTGAAAATCCAATATCTTGTGATTCCAGCGATTGGTTTCAAATGGCACAGGCACTTCTTGATCTTCACCGTCGTCTAGAGCCCGGTCCACTAACGTCTCGAAAGCGACTCATCGAATTCGTATAAGGAATTCCGCACTAGACAGTCCCTCCTGAACCCCGCCAATCGGCGGGGTTCTTTGCTTTCCATACCCGACAACTAAAATTTATGGAAATACAATACACACGCGACTACCTGCTCACCTGCGAAACGGAGAGCTACTCACCATGGCCCAACTTTAAACCAAATCAAACGATTCAGCTCGGAGGCCTTTGGCGCAGTGTCCACCTCTATCATGTATTAACCGCTGCTGACTTAAGCTGCGCTGCTTGGCGCGCGGCGATCCCTAGCAATATACTACGGACATTACAGCAATTCTCCGAGTGCCATGCCGAGCTAATCGAGATGGCGCAAGTTGTCCCAGATTTTTACCTAAACACGGTAAGAAAAAGCCCAGCTCTTACCCTTCTATACGCCACATACTGGATCTATCACTCTATTGAAGAAGCTCCGTCGATTGATGAGCGAATGATCGTATGGGAGAATTTGGATTCCCAGAACCTTCTGCAACATATGCGCTTTAATGCGTCAAAAAGCTTCATTCGAGCTTTGTCGAAGATCCCAATTGCAGACGCGACACACTATTTGATCCGAGCAATTCGAGATCACTGGCAAGTCCCTGATAAGCGACGGCTTCTTCAGCACAGAGATAGTATAAAAATCGAGAACGCGTGGCTACTGTCATGTTACCCCGCAATACTTGATCCAGGCATTCACCAGCTCGCTGCAGAAGCTCCAAACTATGAAGAGTATACACTTGTGGACGTCGTCTGTGATCTGTCAAACCGCCGAGAACTGCATGGCTGGGAACCGTGGCCTTATAGGAATATGATTCTCACATGGGAACAGCTTTTGCGTGCATATAATAATTTTTTCAAGAAGACCAATCACTTCCCAGAGACCTTTCCAAAACCGCCAGTCTATGGGGTTACGGATGAGAATTATCACATTGAAGCGCTGACCAATCTAACTGCGCTCAAGCGCGAGTCAAGAGAGATGGCGAACTGCACCGAGGATTACGCTGGCCCTATCGCTTATGGGAAATCTTACGCTTACCGGCTCCTGATACCTGAAAGAGCAACCGTGATGCTTGAGTATCGTTCAGGGCGCTGGGGCATCGAAGAAGCAATGATTTCCGAGAATCTACGTGCAGTCCTACCCAGTACATGGATTCAACTTCGAAAATGGCTGAAAGAAAATTCGGAACTAAAAAATTCGTCAAAATTAAAACTAAATAACTATGAATAAACTAGACAATTATCAATACCTATCAGACGCCTCTATTCGCATCGATGACGTTACCTTTCGCCCTTGGCCTGACTTCTGCATCATTGGAGAAGTTGGCTGTGGAAAGAACCACTTATTGCCCAATCTGCTGGTCTCGTCTGACCCGCTTGCGATTATGTGGAGAGGGAAAATCCCTACAAAGGTGCTCGAACTTATTCGGCGCTTTCCAGTGTGTCTGTGGAGTGGCCTCCTCGAACTCTCTCAACTGCATGCGGAGTATTTCCTACAATGGGGACAGAATTGTCCAGCGCTCATTGGTTTGCTTGCCATGCACTCAAGTGAAATACAAGCGGACCGAGATCTTGACCGAATTCGAGCATTGTATAAAGGACGCAAAGAAAGAATGAAAGTCGTTGGTCTGCCGCCGACGAGGGAAGCGTTCCGCATACTACAAAAACTTACTGTAGAAGACTGCTACCCAACACAGCTTGAGCAACTTCGTTCGGCAGTGAATCATTCAAAGAAAAGGCGTCTAATGACGCACCTCAGTCGCATTACATGCTCAACCCTAGAGACATTGCTTTTGCCTGATACTTTTTTGGACGTGAATTTGCTTCAACTAGAAGACGCCGGCGAGTTGCCCGATGATTATAATTCAGTCGCCGCACTCTGCTCAGATATTGCCGATTGCAGGCGTAAACTCGGAAAACTACCGGTCTGGCCGTATCGTGGTAGTAAAATTAGCGTGCACAAGCTGCTGCAAGCTCGTGATAGCTACGAACTAGAACTACTCCTGGGCGAAGAATATAAAGCAACAGTACTCCCTGATCCGCCTGTCGGCGGGATTGTAAGCAGTCAGATCAGAATCGAAGCACTCCGAACTGTGAGGGATATTTGCGACGAAGGAACTTGTATGAAGAACTGCCTCATTACGTATGCCCAGGCGATCATGAAAGGGACCCATTATGCCTATAAAATGATTTACCCTGAACGGGCAACGATACTGTTGAATCGGAAGATGGAAGACTGGTACCCTGTCGAGATTCGAGGGTACGAAAATAGTTATATCGATCCAAATCATGTAGATCTAATTTATACGTGGCTGGGAAATCTCAACCGAAAGGAGGTGCCAGATGACTTCCCTTTCTGAACCATTTAAACGTCGAATGTTGGCTCCAATTGAGACTCTTCTAAAAGGTGCCATCGATGAAGGCACCCCATCGAGACCTAATTCCGGAGGACGTAACATTGAGCCGCCGATATTCGACGAAGAAGATCCTACATTTGAAAGCAACCACTCTTATGCTCCCGCCCGTAGTGGTCATGTCGGTAAGGTCGATAAAGAAGCTTATGAGCAGACGCTTTATCGGATGAACGGCTTGATCGGCTTGCAGTCGGCGAAGCAATCAATTCGGCGACTATCTGACTTCGCATGTATCGAGTCGGAACGCCGACGTCTCAAGCTTCCGCTGTCCGAAATTACCTTTCACTGTGTCTTCACCGGGGCACCTGGCACTGGAAAAACTTCGTTCGCGAGGCTACTGGGCAAGCTACTTCATTCATTGGGGCTACTGGAGAGTGGACACACGATCGAGGTGTCCAAGTCCGACCTTGTGGGCGGTTACTTGGGGCAGACACCTTTGAAAGTTAAAAAGGTTTTCGACCATGCCGATGGCGGCGTTCTCTTCCTCGACGAAGCGTATTCGCTCACCCACGACGACCAAGATCTCTACGGCAAAGAAGCTATCGATATGATTGTCAAACTAATGGAAGATCGGCGCGACCGTGTCGTAGTGATCGTCGCGGGATACCCAAAACAAATGCGTGAATTCATCGCATCAAATCCCGGTCTGAGATCACGATTTAGCCGTACTATTTTCTTCGACAATTTCGACGCTGAAGAACTGTACTCTATTGAGAAGCAGATGATCCGAAGTTCAGGATTTGACGGATCAGATGGGTTCTTTCTTCGCAGTGAACTGATGTGGCAAAAGCTCTATGAGCAGCGTCTAACACATGGCTCCAATGCCCGTTTGGTTCGCAGCGCGATGGACATTATATTAGAAAACCAAGCAGCACGCCTTAACAGAATTCCGCGAAAAAAGCGTCACGAACTATGTGAGCTGATCGCCGATGATTTGGACGGGGTTGAGACTCAACTAAGATGGAATCACGATGACTAAACGCACACAAATTAAGGTTGTTCAGCAGGACATGTGGATGGATTCGTTGCCTCCCATTCTGCTGGATCGAATACGTCTCTGTTCCAGTGAAAGAGAGGTGCCAGCGGAGATTCCACTGATGGTCGGACTGGCCGCTGTAGCAGCCAGCTTAGGCTCCGGTCTAGAAATTCAGTCGGGAACTAACCGTACAACACGCGCTAATCTTTTTGTTCTCCTCGGTGTCAGTTCTGGAATCGGAAAAAGTGAGGTTTTCAGAGACCTACTTGGCCCTCTGCTTGCTTTCGAAGATGCGTTGCACCGTTGGTGGGAAAACGAGCCATTGGTTAAAGCCAGAGCCGGTGAGGAATTGCTTAAAGCTAGGATTTCAGGTATGCGAACTGAAATTCGAAAACTTCACTCAGGACTTGCGACGAGTTTTTTCGAAAAGCTTCAAGAAGCCGAACGCGCTCGTATGGCATGCGAAACATTCCGGCACGCACCAAGCCTTTTGGCCGATGATTCAACATCTGAGGCACTGGCTCAAATGATGTTTCGGTCGAATGAGGCTATCGCCTCCGTCTCTGCGGATGCTCGTTATTTCCTAAAGCGTCTGGGCACTCCAGACACAAAGGAGGAGTCATTTTTCCTAAAGGGGTTTAGCGGCGACTTAGCACTGACGAATCGCGTTTCCCGTAATGCCGTTCGCCTGCGAAAACCTTGTTTGACGACACTGCTTCTTACGCAGCGCGATGCTTACAGGGATTTCATAGATAAGTCGGTGAAGAATCGTTCCGGTCTACTGCCCAGATTTCTGCATGCGCGAATCAACCACTCAAAGTCAGACTTGGTCAGGATCGATGGACGGACAACTAGCCGGATCCGCAACGATTACGCTGAACGTATAAAAGACATCATTGAAGCATATCGCTTCGAATCAAGTCCGACAACAGTCGAAGTCTCTGACTCAGCTAAACAGTTCATCGAGAGCATCGAACGTGAATGTCGAAACGCTGCCATGACCGACGAAAGTCTACATGGCGAAATAATGCGACGCCGGGCCGAACAAACTTGGAGGGTCAGTCTGTGCCTGCATGCTCTGCGGTATGGAACAACTTCCACCCTGCATCCACTGGAACTCAGTGACGCTCAAACCGCAGTTCAGATCGTGACTCGATTCACCGCTACACCTGAAAACTGAAATACATAATAGCCATGAAAAAACTTAACGAAAAGCTCGATAGGATCAAAGCGGAAGCCCTTGAGCTAACAACAGTCATTGATCGCTTGATAGTAGAGGTTCAGTCTCTTCGTGTCGAAGCCACATCCGCAGAAGACGCGAAGCGACGTCATCGACTGGAAATGGATCTGCTGAACATGAAAGACTTTATGTGGATTCGTAGATAGCGTAAAGCAGAGCCAATCAGTCCCGAGAAACATTTGAAGATTGGGGCCCCTTCGTGGAATGCTCCGCAGTGTGCTGCAACTCACTGTATTCTCTCGAAGCAATCTGCGTCTTCGCCGAGCATTATCTCGACGCCTTCGAGTTGTCCTTTTTCTATTGCGACAGCTTCAAAATACGGAGTGCTCCGCGCATTACGAATCCGAACACGATTCCACCCACTAGGAGGTCAGGCCATGGGCTCCCCAGCCAGTATACGAGCAGACCTGCCGTGATTACGCCTCCGTTGACGATGATGTCGTTCGAGGTAAAAATCGCGGACGCCTGCATATGGGCCTCCTCCGACCGGGCTTTTTGAATCAACCAGAGGCAGACCACATTGGCTACTAGAGCTACAGCAGCCACGATGATCATCGTCTTGAAGTCCGGCATTGTCTCTGAATAGAAAAACCGGCGGATCACCTCCGAAAAGCCGACGAGTGCTAATAGCATTTGGAGAAGTCCACTAATTTTCGCGACCTTCTTCTTGGTCGCTACTGCAGTGCCTACAGCCATTAAACTCAATGCGTAGACGATGGCGTCGGCTAGCATGTCGAGCGAGTCTGCGATCAGGCCCATCGAGTTCGAAAACAAGCCAAAGCCCATTTCGATAACGAAGAAAGCAGCATTGATGCCGAGCACCCACCACAGAATGCGTTTTTGAGTATCTCGATTTTCGGTCGTATCTGTTTCTACCTCCTCGGAGGTCTCTAATCGTGATCCCAATCCCAATTCTGAAAGCGCCTTCGAGATTGGCTCCACATCGCCACGATGGACGACACTGACCATACGTTCTTGGATGTTTACTGATATGCATAGGACGGCCTCAAGTCCTTCCATCTTGAGCCGAATCATTTGCTCCTCCGAGGTACAGTCCAATTTTTCGACGTGGTAGCTGGATTTAAACAAAGACATTACATTTGAGTTTCGTCACCTTGGCCATCGTTGCGACCGCCAAACAACTCGTAGAGCAGTGGAAGAACCAACAGCGTCAATAAAGTCGAAGTCAGAATGCCGCCGACAACGACAGAGGCCAAAGGTCGCTGAATCTCCGAACCGACTCCAGTAGACACGGCCATGGGCAAGAATCCTGCAGCGGAGGTCAAAGCCGTTGCTAATACGGGACGCAGGCGTTGGCAGGCAGCTTGTGTGACTGCCTCACGCATATCTGCCGTGCGTTCGCGATAAGACCGGATCGCTGAAATCAGAATTTGACCATTCAGGACGGCGATACCGCTCAAGGCAATAAAGCCGACGGCTGCACTCACACTAAAAGGGATGCCTCTAAACCAGAGAGTAAGGATGCCCCCAATGAGGGCGAGTGGGATGCCGCTGTAGATGAGCAATACGTCACGCATATCTTTCAAGCTGAAGTAGAGCAGGAAGAAGACAGCCGCAAGCGTCACGGGCACTACGATGGCGAGGCGTGTCTGAGCGCGTTCGAGGTTCTCAAACTGGCCACCCCAATCGAGCACATAGCCCTCGGGCAGTTCCAATGATTCGTTAATCTTCTCTTTCGCCTCGGCGACGAATGAGGAAACGTCACGGTCATCTACATTGACCTGCACACGAATCAAGCGTCGTCCCCATTCGCGGTTGATCGTGGCAGAGCCATCTTCAATCCGAATGTCGGCGAGTCTGTGTAGTGGTAATTGCTGCCCTTCGGCTGTAGGGATGATTGTATTACGCAATGCTTCCATGTCAGTTCGCAATGCATCCGGCAGGCGCAGCACGAGGGGAAAGTTGCGTTGTCCCTCAAACACTTGTCCAGCTCGGGTGCCACCGATGGACTCTACAATACTCATCACATGATGCGTGGAGATACCATGCTGTGCGATCACGTCCTGGTTGATGTCGATCTTCAGCGTCGGCTGTCCGGTCAACTGATCGACGGAGATGTCCCCATGCCCTTCGACATCAAGCAGAATACGCTGCACCTGGTCACTCAGTCGCACAAGTTCGTCAAAATCGTCGCCGTAGATCTTGATACCTACGTCGGAACGGATGCCGGATTCCATCTCATTGAGTCGCATCTCAATCGGTTGGGTAAAGGCCATGTTTAAGCCTGGTAGCTCGGCAACAGACGCTTGCATAGCCGCCACTAGCTCAGATTGACTTTTGGCTTTGGTCCACTGTTCCCGAGGATGCAAGGAGACGAAAATATCTGTCAGTTCTGTTCCCATCGGATCGGTGGCTACTTCCGCCGAGCCGATACGGCTCCAGATGTGACGAATCTCATCGGGGTAGTTTTCCAATAAGAGTTGTTCAATACGTGTATTGTATTTGACCGACTCAGGAATCGAAACCCCGGCGAGGCGAATCGTATTGATGGTGATGGCACCCTCGCTAAGACGGGGCACAAATTCGCCGCCCATTTTCGCGCCGACCCATAG
This sequence comes from Puniceicoccaceae bacterium, assembly GCA_017854655.1. Classification (GTDB taxonomy): domain Bacteria; phylum Verrucomicrobiota; class Verrucomicrobiia; order Opitutales; family Coraliomargaritaceae; genus Lentimonas. The sequence goes on from JAFMHF010000003.1 coordinate 31,681, forward strand.
CGTCAGCGCGAACACGATGGCTACCGTCGCCAAAACATATGTGCGGGCACGCATCGCAAACCGCAAACTCGCAGTATATGCCTTAGTTAATGCTCCCGCAATACCGCCCCCTTCTTCTTTAGCACTGGGCTTGATGAAATAGTAATTGAGGATCGGAGTGACAGTTAGCGCATAAATCAGCGCCCCAGCCAATGCGAAGATGAAGGTGAGAGCCATCGGGCGGAACATCTTACCTTCAGTTCCTTCGAGCGTCAGTATCGGAAAAAATACTACGATAGTGATACCCATTCCGAAGATCACGGGGCGTGCCACTTCCTTGGCTGAACTGATGACGATCTCCAAGCGTTCTGCCTTTGTGAGGGGGCGTCCGAGTTCGATGCGTCGCTGCCCCAGCTTACGCATGTTCGATTCGGTCATGACGACAGAGCCATCCACAATCATACCGAAATCGACCGCGCCGAGGCTCAACAAGCTGGCGGCGATGCCAAAGTAACTCATGCCGAACGCAGAGAAGAGCATGGATATCGGGATCACTGAAGCGACCAAAAGGCCCGCCCTAAAGTTTCCCAACAGAGCAAAGAGAATCGCCACAACAAGAATGGCTCCCGCAGCGAGATTGTGTTGAACTGTGCCGATTACCTGACTGGTGAGCTCTGTGCGATCATAGACGATATTAACGACCACATCTTCAGGCAGCGAGCGTCGGAGGCTGTCTAAACGTATCTTGAGTTCTTCGGTCACAACCTTGCCGTTTTCACCCATCAACATAAATGCCAGACCGAGCACGACTTCACCTTGGCCTTGTGCGGAGACAGCACCTCTACGAATTTCGTAGCCGATCTTTACCTCGTCCGCTACATCTCTGACACGTAGCGGACTGCCGCCATAGGAAGCGATGACGATATTCTCGATCTCTTCAATCGACTCCACGCGACCAAGGCCGTGAATCAGCAGCGACTGACCACCTCGGGTGAGAATGCCGCCGCCTGCGTTGCTGTTATTCGCCTGCAATGCTTCAGACACCTCGTCGAGAGTGAGCCCGAACTTTACCAAGTTTTGCGGCGAGACGATCACATGATACTGGCGCTCGTAGCCGCCCCAGGAGTTGACCTCGGCGACTCCGGAGACTTTTCGCAACTCAGGCTTAATCACCCAGTCATGCAAGGTTCGCAACTCCTCTAGAGAACGATCAGGGGCGGTGGAGCTGAGTGTATAGTGAAAGATCTCACCCAGTCCGGTCGAGATCGGCCCGAGTTGGGGGCGTTCGATTTCTTCCGGTAGTTCAACTGTGGACAGCCGTTCGGATATATACTGCCTTGCTTCTGAAATCTCCGTGGCATCCGAGAATGTCGCGACGACTTGTGAAAATCCGAACTTTGAAACCGAGCGAACGCTTTCCAGTCCTGGCAATCCGCCCATCGCTAGCTCGACGGGTAAGGTGATCTGTTGTTCGATCTCCTCTGGATTCAATGCAGGTGCGACCGTGTTGATCTGCACTTGGACAGGCGTCGTGTCCGGAAAGGCATCGACAGGCAGCTGGAACAGTTTCCATGAGCCAAGACCGATGAAGATAGCTGAGAGCAGCAGAACCAGTAAACGGTTTTGCAGAGAGAGTTTAGAAAGTGATTCCATTTTAAATGAGCAGCAAAAGGTTTAATCGTCGACGCAACCTGCGCCCAAACGTGATTTAAGAAATTCCGACATGGCAATGAAGGCACCTTCAGTCACGACGAGTTCGTTCGCTCCAAGGCCTTCAGTCACGGCAACCGTATCGTTCCCGGATTGTCCGAGACTCACGTGGCGCAATGCGTAAAGGTCAGGCGCTTCTTTAACAAAAACATAGGGCCTGCCTTCATGATGCTGGATTGCATCTCGCGGCAGTAAAACAGCGTTTCCCGCGCCTGTTAGGACTAGTTCAGCATGCCCGAACATGCCTTGCCGTATGACTCCATCCGGGTTTTGTATTTCAGCACGAGCTTTTAGCATTCGGTTGCGCGGGTCGATTGCTGAGTCCACCCAAGTGATGACCCCTGTATATTTGATGTCTTTGGCACCGCCGTCTAGACGTGCCGTTAATATCTGCCCGACTTGAACAGAATCGGCATACTCAGGGCTTACTGATAAATCCAGCCAGAGGGTCGATAAATCGGTCACTTTGAACAGTGCTTTTCCTTCGGATACAGCTTCCCCGGTAACAGCTTCACGTGCAACTAGCGTCCCCGCGAATGGCGCACGTAATTTGATGGTGGAGCTGCTGTCTTGCTCTTCGGCGATTTGTGCAATTTCTCCATCGGAGAACCCCAGATTGAGGAGTTTTTGACGAGCCATTTTACTCTTCAACTGGGCTACTTCATGAGCTGCTTCAGCCTCAAGAAAATCACGGGCAGCTGAAATCTTTTCCTCTTTCAACTTCTTTTCGCGCTGATACGCCAACTCTGCGATACGTTCGTCTACTTGTCGGGTGAGAAACTCTGCCTTAGCCTCTGCTACTTCGTCGGAACTGATCTCGACAAGCACATCTCCTTTTTTGACGGACTGCCCCACGTCCGCATGGACGGTGCGAACGATCCCATCGGCGAGAGGTGTCACGAGTGCCAACTTGTTGCGGTTGTAGCTCACTTCGAAGAAAGCCGAGACTGTTGGCTGCGCAAGACCCTCTGTCGGATGTGTGGTAACAATACCTGCTTTAGATGAGGACTCGGCAGAAGCAAAGCGAACTTTCACACTTTTGCCCGGTGCTAGCTGGCCGGCGAGTTGAGGCTGACAAATGCCACATTCCAATTCGGCAACATCATGCTCCTTACACCAGAGCACTGGGGCATCGGACTGTCCTTTAGAACCTTGCTGCGTGCCATGATCCGCCCGAGCCGGGTCGCAGTAGAAACATTCGTCCTCGTAGAGGCTGTGCTCTTCGCACCAAAGCCGATCCTTATCTTCCAACTGTGGTTGGCAAATCCAGCAACGATCTTCGTAGCGGTCGTGTCCATTGCACCAGAGCCGTCCTGCTTCCCTTTTTGATGGGTCGCAGATATAGCAGAGGTCAACAGATACATCGTGGGCTTCGCAGACTTCGGAAGAGAGTGAAGGACTTGCTTGTGGAGATGTCGAAGAAGCTGCTTCTGAAGCATTTTGTTTCTCGGCTATTTCTGGATGACAATAAAAGCACTCGTCCTCATAGAGGCTGTGCTCTTCACACCAAAGCCGATCCTTGTCTTCCAATTGTGGCTGGCAGATCCAGCAACGATCTTCGTAGCGGTCGTGTCCATTGCACCACAGTCGTCCTGCTTCCCTTTTTGATGGATCACAGATATAACAGAGGTCAGCAGATACTCCATGAGCTTCGCAAAGTGCTGTAGCTTTCGGAGCCACGTCTGTTTCGCAGCTTGAACAATCTTCGGCGTTCTCAGGACTGGCGGTTTTTTTCGAATCCGTGTCGGCGAGTAGTGAGTTTGAGGCGTAGACAAGTGCAATCGCGAGTAGCGCGGTGCATCCAAATATATTGATGAGTTTTTTCATGATGTATGATCTCTGTTTTATTTAAAATTTTTCGTATTCGTTGTTCTCATTCGAATTGATCTCTGAAAGCGGACGTCCAGCTAAGGCTTCCAGTTCGAAGAAGGCTTTGTTGTATTCGACCAGCGTCTCTGTGTGTCGGATGCGTGCTTCGGCAAACATCCGTTGTGCGTCGATGACTTCCAGATAACTGGCTTTGCCTTCCTGATACGCACGCCAGGTCTTTTCCTGCACGCTTTGAGATGAGCTTAAAAGGTTCCGTTCGATGTTCTCCACTTCATCACGCAGGAACTCCAGCTTTCGATGGGTGCTCGTCAACGCGACTAAGGCGTTGATACGGATTGCTCGTGAGTTTTCATGTGCTTTGCCGAGTTCTTCTCGCGCCTTTCGAATATTACCTTGGTTCCGGTCGAAGAGCGGAAGCGGCACACTGAATTGAACGACGCCGGATAGGTTATCGTCCCCGTTGAAGTGTTTGAGTCCGACACCCACGGTCAGATCTGGAATCGCCTTTGACTCTTCAAGAGCAACAACCTGGCGGTGTTGTTCGAGGAGTGCCGCCCAGCGAAGCATCTCGGGATGACGCTCTAAGGTTTGCTTCAAAGATAGCTGCGTCGGCAGCTGTATTGATTGTCGTAACTTTCCGGACACGTGGGAGAACTTAGGATCGTCGCTGCCGTAGAGTTCGGCGAGTTGACGCCTTGCTGCATCCAACTTCCGTTCGGCTTGCCGTGCACTGATTTCTTCAGATGCCAAGACAGACTGGGCCTTGAGCTGTTCGAGTGGAGAAGCTTCACCGCTTTCTACCCGCGTTTTCGCTCCATCGAGCGCTTCCGATGCCAGCTTAGCGTTTTTCTGAAGTAACTCCAATTGCTCCTGAGCCGCTAATACTGAGATAAATGCCTTAGAGACTTCCGTAAGCAGAAGCATACGGGCTTGTTCGTAAGCGAATCGACTCACGTCTTCGCTCAACTTTGCAGTCTTTACTCGATGTTTGCGCTTCCCCCCCAATTCAAGCAACTGGCTCAGTAGCACGGTTGATTCCGCATTGTCGAAACCTGACGTCTCGTCGGAGCCACCGAACTCCTCCGCTTCGACCTCCAGTTCAGGATTTGGAAGGAGTCCTGACTGAAGTGTCTCAGCTTCAGCAATCCGGATGTCGATTGCGTATCCCGCTAGTCTAGGGCTGTTGACCAGCGCGTAAGAGTAAGCTTTCCGAAGAGTCAATTCGCCCTGAGGTTCGCCGACGTGTGGCGGATCAATTGTATTCGCCTGCGCGGCTGAGAGTGTGCCCGCAGCGAAGGAGCAGATCGCAAAGGCAATAGTAAATGGTTTATAGTAGATACATGCGCGAGTGGGCATGCTTTGTTTACGTTTTGAAAATAGGTGCATAAAAAATCCTGATAGAAGTTAAATACTGCGAATCCACAGAAGGTGGTTTGCGCAGTGGAGGTGCCCTCAACGAGAGGGCCTAACCAACTAACTTTATCAGAATATCAGAGACGCAGATTTACGGTCTGCGCGACGAGCACACACGTGTCCATCAACTCCGGCGGTGCCTGAGCCTGAACAATGTGAGCAATTTCTTTTAACGTAAAATTCGGTGCGGAGACATCGGATCCCGCAGATTGAAGTGCAGTCAAAGTCGGAATGGATTCTCCTTTGTCGATGCACACTTGCGGTAGTTCGACTGCTTTAAGTTCAAGGTCCACACAGGAGTCTTCGTCTGAGAAACGACGCTCCTCAGCTAGTCCGCTAACACACACAGGCGGACAGTCAGAGCATTTGGCGGAGCTCAACTCGGGAGAGAGGTCCGAGCTTTTGTTAAGACACAGCAACAGTCCTCCGACGCCACCAAAGAGGACGTTCCAAGCAAACAAGCTCAAGAGAGCAACTGCTGTTATTTTGCGTTTCACTGATTTAACTAGTTCGCCGATAGATCATTTAAGTCAAGGCTTTGCATTTAATTTTTCACCGATGTTTCTTTGAGTGAGCTGTCTAGGGGGTATATTTACCACACTAGTCGATCATTACAGCTTAACAGATTCATATACCAACCGCGTGTTACTCCAGTTGGTATTTGTTCGGGTGAGTTAATCATATTGTTTTGGGAATAATAAATGTTTGTATCATTCTTACCTATTAAGTAATCCACTGAGAAATGTTTTCTAACTTCATTCATCTGCTGATGGCGCTCGCCATCTTTAATCCGTTCTGCTGTTGCACGGCGGCGGGTTTGTTTGCGGATGATTCTGGAGTGGCAGCGATTCCGAGTTGCTGTGAGAGCACTGGCGATCAGCAGAGTTCGCAAGATCAGCATGATCCAGAGAATTGTCCGCACAAAGCTTTAGATGACTTCGAAATTACATCTAATAAGGAGGCGGGCACTCACAACTCCACGCTTTCGCTACTTCCAGTGCTTTTTGTTGTTCGCGACTTGCTGGTCTATGAACCAGTTGTCGAATTAATTCATCCCAAGGTGCTAGAGTCAGTGCTTGGGTCCCCACCTGTTTCGTTATCACAGGTGTATTGTGTCTATAGGATCTGATTGATCCGTGTTGTTAACGTGCCGCTTTTGTGCGGCGCATCCATGCCACGTCCTATTCGGGATGACAGGCTTTTGAGCAATTACCGAATCAATCATGATCTATGTATACAAAACACTTTTTTAAGGGTGCCTATCGTGGCACTCAACTAAGCCTTCTATTGGGGCTATCCATTTCAATCGCATATGCGGAGAGTCTGAGTCTCGACCAAGCGCTTGCACGGGCGGAGTCGAAAAATCCTAGCTTAGAGGCTTTTCGTGAAAGTCGCCTGAGTGCAACGGAGCGCGTTGGCGCTTCGAATGCCTTGCCGAATCCGAAACTACAAGTTTCCTATTTCGGTGAGTCCGTGGAGACACGAACAGGTTCGCAAGAGGCCATCTATTCGTTTAGCCAGACGGTGCCCTGGCTGAGTAAGCTCTCTACGCGTAAAGATATCGCCTTGAGTGATGCCAACATGAGTGGCTTTGCCTATGAGCACGCTTTGGCCCAGCTTCAAAGGGAGGTAACCATTACTTATGTCGAGCTACTTTATTTGAAGAACTCGGTCATAACGACAGAGCAGAACTTAGGGCTCATACAGGACATGCGTTCTATCGTAGAGGAGCAAGTCAGCGGCGGGGCTTCGGTTAATTCCATGCTTCGTCTGGAGCTGGAGTATGAGCGAAAGCGAGATGATCTGGATAAACTCGAACAGGAGCGAATCGAACAACGCCATCGATTAGCTGCCTTGCTTGCGATGCCAGAAGCTCAGCTCTCTTTAGCTGGTGAACTAGAAGGGGTTGGGCCGTCAGTAGACAACGCAAGCTCGTTCCATCGGAAACTAGTTGAAAATAACCCTGAGCTGCTGGCTCTACGTCAAAGTAGCATTCGAGCTAGCCAGCAAGCGGAGTTGAGCCGATTGGCACGTCGTCCTGATTTCACGGTGGGGCTGAACTACATTCAAGTCGATGGCAGCGGTATCGCGGCGCGAGATGCAGGCAAGGATCCATGGAATGTCTCTTTGGCCGTCAGTCTCCCGATTTGGGCGGGGAAGGATCGTGCCAACATACGTGCGACCAAGGCAAACAGGCGTTCTGTAGACAGCTCCTACCTCAATAGAGAGTTGGCACTAAAGGCCGAGCTGAGTGCAACGCTGGCGTCCTTTCAGGATAGCGCGAGGCGTATGCAACGCTACGAGGAGACGCTGATCCCGCTGGCGGACCAAGCTTTGGATAATTCGAGAGCCGCCTACGAGAGCGACCAGCTCAGTGCTCTGGAAATGATCGATAGCGAGCGCTCCTTGCTCGAACTGAAACTGAACTACTGGCGAGCCGCCGCAAACGCGCGTCAAGCGGTCGCCAAAATCAACGCCCTGATCGGCGAATAATCTAGAACGGAAAATTTAAATCGAATGAAAACGAAACAAATACTTATGGCTCTCGGGCTGTTAATTCTCGGTCTGCTTGCAGGTCGATTCCTCCTGCCTTCTAAAGCATCGCAAGATGCCGTTGGCCACAACCATGGGACTGGGGACGCCGAACTTAGCGAGCCAGAAGTATGGACTTGTTCCATGCACCCTCAGATTCAACAGCCGGAATCAGGCGATTGCCCGATCTGCGGCATGGACCTGATTCCCCTCGCAAATGATAGCGACGGTGACGAAGGTGAACGTGTTTTAAGCATGAGCGAGAGCTCGCGCGCATTGGCTGATATTCAAACGACTCTGGTTAAAGAAGAGTCTCCCGAGATAAACATCCGCCTCGTCGGAAAGCTCGGCTATGACGAGACTTTGGAAAAATCACTCACTGCACGATTTCCTGCACGTATCGATGAACTGTTCGTCAACTTTACGGGTGCGAAAGTTCGTGCTGGCGATCCATTAGCCAAGGTCTACAGCCCCGAACTTCGCACCGCACAACGCGAATTGCTCAATGCTTACCGAGCCGACCCCGAAAGCATCTACACCGTGGCTGCTCGCAAGAAGCTCCGTCTCTGGGATCTGTTGCCCGAGCAAATTGATGCGATTCTTGATAACGGCGAAGCGCAGGATCACTTTACGATCAAAGCACCGGTGGGCGGGGTCGTTGTGGCCAAAAATGTAAGTGAAGGTGATTACCTTAAAGCAGGTGAAGTCCTCTTCCGTATCGTTGATCTGAGTAATATCTGGGCTGAACTGGATGCCTACGAGTCAGATCTGGGATGGCTGAAGGTAGGCCAATCAGCGGCGCTTTCTTTAAAAGCGTTTCCCGGTGAAGCCTTTGAGGGAGAGGTCGCTTTTATCGAACCAGAGATCAATGCGGCTACTCGAACCGTTCCCGTTCGTGTCAATGTTCCCAACTCGGAAGCTCGCCTGAAACCTGGAATGTTTGTCGAGGCGACAGTTAGTGGTTCAAGCGATAGTAGCGGTGCCTCGATTTTGGTTCCGTCTACAGCCGTCTTACGGACGGGGCAGCGGGCCGTTGTCTACGTCGAAAAACCTGATGCGGATCGCCCGACTTATGAAGGGCGGGAAATCGAGTTGGGTGTGAGGGCTGGCGATAGTTACGTTGTTACTTCAGGCCTCGAAGTGGGCGAACGGGTCGTCACTAATGGAGCCTTCAAGATTGATAGTGCACTTCAAATTAAGGCAAAGCCCAGTATGATGAATCCAGACGCTGGCTCTGAGACTGTCGGACATGACCACAGCGAGATGGCTATGGCTCCGGCTCCACCTGCGCTGTCAGTGGAAATGGCACTCTCTTTATTGGATGACTATTTGAAATTACAAGCGAGCTTGGCCGCCGACGATCTTGGCGCATCCAAGTCGGCGCTTAAAGCGATGATGCAGGTAACCGGCCATCAAGGCGATCTACCCGACTTGATACATGCGATGCTCGCAGCGGATAGTCTGGATGCGATCCGGCGTCCGCATTTTGAAACACTTTCGAATTCGCTGATCGCAGCAGTCATGGATACGCCATCGAGCTTTCCCGAAGGGCTTCTCGTGATGCACTGTCCGATGGTCTATGATGACCGTGGAGCCGATTGGATTCAAGCGACCGAGCCCCTTCAGAATCCTTACTATGGAGCGATGATGCTGAAATGTGGTGAGGTTAAATCGAAGGTGGATAGTTTGAAAGGCGCTGAGATCGAAGCGGCTACAGATACGAATTCCGAGAAATTGTTTGTGTCTTTGGTGCCCGGTTATTTGAAGCTGCAAGCCGCCCTTGCTGCGGATGATTTGGATGCATCAAAAGTTGCTCTAAAGTCGGTGATGCAGGCAACCGGTCATGAGGGGGATATTCCCGATTTGATACATGCGATGCTTGCAGCAGACAGTCTGGATGCGATCAGACGGCCTCATTTTGAGACGCTTTCGAACGCACTGATCGAAGCCGTGGAATCCAATCCGAACTCATTTGAAACGGATCTCTATCTGATGCATTGCCCGATGGTTTACGGCGACCGTGGAGCCAGTTGGCTTCAAGCTGAGGATTCACTCCTGAACCCTTACTTCGGGGACATGATGTTACGCTGTGGCGAAGTGAAAGGTCTGCTTGTTGAGCCAGAGCTCACTAAAGAAGCTGAACACAAACATTAATCTTTAAGAGAACTTAACAATGAAGAAAAAGGCGATAATCTACAGAATGGTGACACCCGATCACCTGTGCCCTTGGGGTATCAAGGCTTGGGACTTATTGAAGCGCAATGGATACGAAGTTGATGACCGTCATCTCGAATCGATGGATGCGAATAAGCGATATAAAGAAGAAAACGGTGTCGATGAGACGCCGCAGATCTTGATCGATGGAGAACTCATCGGCGGTTATGACCAATTGCGTGAGCACTTGAAGCTCGGCTCCGATCCGAAGGAAGGAAAGACCTATCAACCAATCATCGCCATCTTCGCAGTCACGTTTGGGATGGCCTTGACGACGGCATGGGCAATTCACGGTAGTCTCCATATCATACCAGTTCTCGAATTATTTATCGCATTCAGCATGTGCGTGTTGGGTGTTCTAAAACTCCAGAATCTGCAGTCCTACGCTAACGGATTCATCCAATACGATCTGCTCGCACGGCGTTATGTGCCTTACGCTTACGTCTATGCTTTTATCGAGGCGATTGGTGGAATCTTGATGATCTCGGGGCTCTTTATCTGGGTCGTCGCTCCCATCGTTCTTCTGGCGACGACGCTTGGTGCTATCTCGATTATAAAAGCAGTCTATATTGATAAGCGCGACTTGAGCTGCGCCTGTGTCGGCGGGGGGAGCGACGTGCCACTAGGTTTCATTTCCCTCACCGAGAATCTCATGATGATGGGAATGGCAATATGGATGATCTCTAAAGCCTTCTAAACTATGAGCACCAATCCAAAAAATCCGATCAATCAGCTCATCCGTTTCTGTCTCGAGAACAAGCTGGTCGTCATACTCTTCACCGTCGTTCTCATCTTCTGGGGAATTGCCGTCGCTCCCTTTGATTGGGAGTCTGATTTCTTGCCACGCGATCCGGTTCCCGTCGATGCGATTCCCGACATCGGCGAGAACCAGCAAATTGTTTTCACCGAGTGGATGGGGCGCTCTCCGCAGGATATCGAAGATCAAATCACATATCCGCTGACGACTGCATTACTGGGTCTGCCAGAAGTGAAGACGATCCGCAGTTACTCGATGTTCGGCTTCTCCTCGATCTATATCATCTTCAAGGAAGATGCTGAGTTTTATTGGACGCGTAGTCGCATCCTCGAAAAGCTCAATAGCCTGCCATCGGGCACCTTGCCGCAAGGAGCGTCACCCCAGTTGGGGCCGGATGCCACCGCCTTAGGGCAAGTCTTTTGGTATACACTGGAAGGCATGGACACGGACGGTAATCCAACGGGTGGCTGGGACTTGGACGAGCTACGTAGCACGCAGGATTGGTATGTGCGCTATGCGCTGCAGGGTGTCGACGGGGTCGCCGAAGTTGCCTCTATCGGGGGCTATGTGAAAGAGTATCAGATCGACGTCGATCCGGATGCACTTCGGACCTATGATGTCGCGTTACATGAAGTGTTTGCCGCGGTTAAGGGGAGCAATCTCGATGTCGGAGCGCGCACGATTGAAATCAATGCGGTTGAATACGTGATTCGGGGGCTGGGGTTTATCGATAGTCTGGATGACCTTCGTAAGACAGTCATTACCCAACGCGACAATGTGCCGGTGACGCTCGATCAAATCGCCTCTATCGAATACGGCCCCGCGCTGCGGCGTGGCGCATTGGACAAGGCGGGAGCTGAAGCAGTCGGTGGTGTTGTCGTCACGCGTTATGGAGAAAACCCGCTCGAAGTGATCAAGCGGGTGAAAGCAAAAATCGGTGAAATTTCGGCGGGCATGCCTAAAAAGACGCTTGAAGACGGCACAGTCAGCCAAGTCGAGGTGGTTCCTTTTTATGATAGAACCGGCCTCATCTACGAGACCCTCGGCACGCTGGAGAATGCCGTGCGGCAACAGATACTCGTCACGATCATCGTTGTCGTGCTCATGGTGATGCATTTGCGCAGCGCTTCATTGATCGCAGGTGTGTTGCCACTCGCGGTGCTCTTTTCTTTTATCGGCATGAAGCTGTTTAAAGTCGATGCGAACGTCGTCGCGCTATCTGGAATCGCGATCGCGATTGGCACCATTGTGGATATGGGTGTTGTTCTGGTTGAGAACATCCTCAAGCATATTGACAAAGCACCACCGGATGAGAATCGTCTGGAAGTCGTCTACCGAGCTTGTAGCGAAGTGGGTGGGGCAGTGGTCACCGCTGTGCTCACAACGGTGATCAGCTTTCTGCCTGTCTTCACGATGCAGGCTGCAGAGGGTAAATTGTTTCAGCCGCTCGCTTATACCAAAACGTTCGCGCTGATCGGTTCTATCCTTGTGGCGATTACGATTATACCTCCACTGGCACACTGGGTATTGGCGAGACGGATACGAAAAAAAGCGAAGGCCGTCCCTAGATGGCTCGGCTTCCTCAAAAAGTATTCCCGTTATGTGATTTGTCTTACAGTCGCACTCATCACTGCGTGGTTCTTGGCCGCAGACTGGAAGCCATTGGGTGTAGAAGCAACTTTGATGAACTTTCTCTTTGTCGTTCTCACCATTGGTGGACTTTTAGGATTCTTCTATGTGTTCGTCCATTTCTATGGGCGTATCCTCGCTTTCCTCTTAAAAGCGAAAACAGTTTTTCTCGCTGGTTGTGTGTGTATTATTCTTTTCGGGTTCACAATCTGGTTGGGCTGGGGGAAGGTTTTTGGGTGGATGCCTGAATTTGTTAAAAAATCTGATCCCTATGTAGCAGTGGCCCATGCAGTGCCCGGGTTGGGCAAAGAATTTATGCCGGACCTCGATGAAGGTTCCTATCTTTTGATGCCAACGACTATGCCGCATGCCTCCATCGGCGAGGTCATGGATGTGCTGCGCAAACAGGACATGGCAATCAACGCGATTCCAGAAGTGGAGATGGCGGTGGGTAAATTGGGGCGCGTTGAAAGTCCGCTCGATCCTGCGCCGATTTCCATGATCGAAACGATTATCAATTATAAGTCGGAGTATCTAAGCGATGAGGATGGTCGGATCCTGACTTTTGCTTATGATCACGCTGCGGGCGTGTTTGAGCGCGACGCATCCGGCGATCTAGTAGCGGATGAAGACGGTCGTCCTTTCCGACAGTGGCGCGACGAGATTCAGAGTCCTGACGATATCTGGGATGAAATCGTAAAGGCAGCCACGATCCCCGGGACGACCTCCGCACCTAAGCTTCAGCCTATTGCCGCACGCATCGTCATGCTGCAAAGTGGTATGCGGGCACCGATGGGCCTGAAAGTCTACGGCCCGGATTTGGAAACACTCGAACAGGTCGCGTTGGACATCGAGGACTCTCTCAAGCAGGTGCCTTCCATCAAAGCCGAGGCCGTGTTGGCCGACCGAATTGTCGGCAAACCCTATTTGGAAATCGACATCGATCGTGATGCCATTGCCCGCTTCGGTATCACAATTAAAATGGTGCAGGACGTGATCGAGGTTGCCGTTGGCGGAAAGCCGATTACAATGACGGTCGAAGGTCGTGAACGCTATCCTGTCCGCGTGCGGTATATGCGCGAGCGGCGTGACAGCATCGAATCCATTGAACAGGTCTTAGTCGCTGCACCCGATGGCACTCAAGTTCCACTGCGTGAGCTGGCTTCGATTAACTACGTCAGAGGACCTCAAGTGATTAAGAGTGAGGACACCTTTCTTGTCGGCTACGTCATCTTTGATAAGCGCGACGGTTTTGCTGAGGTTGAAGTCGTTGAGCAGGCTAGCGAGTTTCTTCAGCAAAAAATCGATAGTGGCGAACTCAACATACCAGCCGGAGTGAGCTATAAATTCACGGGTAGCTACGAGAACCAAGTGCGTGCAGAGAAGCGGCTACGTGTCGTTCTGCCTATTGCGCTCTTCGCCATTTGGTTGATCCTCTATTTCCAGTTCAAGCGTTTTGCCACCACCATGCTCGTCTTCTCTGGGATCGCATTCGCTTGGTCGGGTGGATTCATCATGCTCTGGCTGTATGCGCAGCCTTGGTTCTTTGACCTGAACTTGTTTGGGCATAATCTGCGTGAACTTTTCCAGATGGACGTGATCAATCTAAGTGTCGCCGTTTGGGTCGGTTTTCTCGCTTTGTTCGGCATCGCAACCGACGACGGCGTCATCATGTCGACCTATCTTGAACAACGCTTCAGAGAATCACCTCCGATGAACCGGGACGAGATTCACCAGCGGGTGATCGAAGCCGCGTCGCGTCGCGTGCGTCCTGCTTTGATGACGAGTGCCACTACGATTCTGGCGTTACTTCCAGTGCTCACCTCTACCGGGCGTGGATCTGACATTATGCTCCCGATGGCAATTCCATCCTTCGGTGGCATGCTACTCGCCATCCTCACCATCTTCGTGGTGCCCGTGCTTTACTGCGGACTAGCGGAAATCGCACACCGGTTCACTTCACCCAAAAAATAGTAATACAAAAATAAAGATAGAAATATGAAAAACATACTACACATGGCTCTGGGCCTACTACTAAGCATTTCTGTGCTTCAAGCGCACAGTGACGCCTTCAAACCTACGTTCGTCGATACATTAGTCGATCCATACCTCTCCATGCAAAAAGGCTTGGCGGCTGACGATCTGCAAGCTGCTCAAGTAGGCGCCGCCGCTTTTCTTAAAGCGATGAAACATGCGCCGCACGAGGGGGGAGCTCACGAAGAAGCCATGGATCTGAGCAATCCAGCAAAGACAATCTCAGGGGCGGAAGACATCAAAGTGGCACGCACTGCCTTTTTGGATCTGTCCCAGCAGATGACCTCGCTGATTCAGCATGTCGGCACTACCGCCGACACACCGCTTTACACCGCATTCTGCCCAATGGCATTCGATAACAAAGGCGGTCAGTGGATCCAGTCCGAGAAAACCGTATCCAACCCATACTACGGATCGATGATGCTACGTTGCGGCAGCGTTAAAAAGAAAATCGCCGGAAGTGCAGAACATTCTGACGATTCTAAGCATGGAAAGATGCCGATAAAGAAAGACGACCATTCCGGCCATTCACACTAAACCCTAGGAAACGGTGCCCTCTGGTGTCCGTCCATGACACTGGAGGGCATCGTATCTTTGATGAGACTTCGTCACTATTTTTTCTGAGCACTCAGCGTCTTCCTTTTCAGTGCAGTGGCATCGAGGAACTGAAATTTCTTAGACCGGACTGGAACCTCAGAGCAGTGAGCCTAAGAACTGCAATTTGCTCCGCCTTTGATATTGTGGCAGCGATTTTCCGCTGATTCGAATTCTAGGGTGCTGTGGTGAATCGAAAAGTGTTCTCTCAAGTAGGTTTTGACCGTCTCCTTGATTGATTCCAGTTCCTCCATGCTGGAGGCTTCCCCGATCACGACATGCGCCTCAAGTGCACGGTGATGTTCGTCGAGCTCCCACACGTGGATATGGTGCACATTTTCGATTCCATCGAGGTTTTGCAAGGCCTCCTTGATCTCATCCACAGAGAGATTGGTGGGGGTGCCTTCCATCAGGATACGCGAGGTTTTCTTTAACATGCCAAATGACATATAGAGTATATATCCCGCGATGATGAGTGTGATAAGGGGATCCACCCAAGTCCAATCGAGCCATAGAATCGCAGCGCCGCCAAGCAAGACGGCGACTGAAGCACCGGCGTCGGTCAGGTTATGTAGGAACGCTGCCTTCACATTTAGGCTTCCCTTGGACATCGACCACAGGAGCCAAGCGGTAATTACATCCACCACGAGTGCGACGCCAGCCGCTGTCATGATCCAGCCCCCAAGTAGTGGCTCGGGGTCGAAGAATCGGCGCACCGCCTCGTAGATGAGGTATAGCCCTACGAGTATCAGTGCGGTCAACTGGATCATCGCGCCGATCAGCTCGGCTCGTCGATACCCGAAAGTATATTGCTCGTCAGCACCCTTGCGGGAAATCTTACGGGCAATATAGGCGATGAGCAGTGCCGCAGCATCATTGGTATTATGCAGCGCATCGGCCATCAAGGCCACGCTCCCCGAGATCGCCCCAGCGACAAATTCGAAGACCGAGAGTCCTAAATTAACAATGACCGTCCACAATAGAACGCCGTCGCTGACATTTTCAGTGCCGTGAGAGTGGTTGTGATCGTGTCCCATTGTTAATGTCCTTTGTTTTGGCTGCGAACTGCTGGCGTGAATACACGCCAGCAGTTTATTTCTTCAGCTTAATGGTCGTGTCCTTCGTGACTATCTTCTCCGTGTTCGCAGACACAGGCATACTCCTTGTATTTGCAAGTCGGGCAGTCGCTGAGGTTTAGATTGAATTTCTCGCGAACGGTTTTCGATTTCGCATCTGCCTTAATCGAGAGAACGATCGGTAGGTTGTTACCCTCTGGCAGAGCTTTATCGGACAGTAGAACGCTGCCTTTCTTCGTGAAGCGTAGACGGACAGGGTTTTGACGGTCACCACCTATAAGCGAGAGCGCCTGATCTTTCGGAGCGACAGCTTTGCCGTCGTCATTGAGGAACGTGATCTGTATGAGTCGCGTATCAGTCACGAAGAATTCTAGATGGGGTTCAACCGATGTGATGATACGACCGCCATTGGGGCCTGCTTTCACATCGCCATGGTCGTGCTCATCATGATCGTCTTCGTGAGCCTCGTGGTCATGGTCGGAGTGGTCCTCTTCTGGCTTTGCCTTGGCATGCGCTGCATGATCGTGGCCTTCGTGAGCAGAATGGTCATGGTCCGCATCATTTCCGTGGTGATCCGCATAGCTGGTGCTCCACGAAAGCAAAGCGAATGTGATCAACGTAGTGAGTAGTGTTTTTTTGTATTTCATAGTATATGTATGTATTTGTAATGTGTGATTATTCAGACGCAGCAGATTTGCGTTGGACGGATGTTTCCGCCGACTTGCGGCAGAAGGTGTAGAAAATCGCAGGCGTCACACCGAGCCCCAGTAGGGTGGAGGTGACGAGGCCTCCGACGATGACGACTGCAATTGGATTTAGGATTTCTTTTCCCGGTTCATCGGTTGCTAAGAGAAGCGGCACCAGAGCAAGGCCAGCAGAGATTGCAGTCATGAGAATCGGGATTAGGCGTTCCTGCGTGCCTCGTTCGACCATCTTTCGGGTAAATCGCTCGCCTTCATGGCGCATTAGGTGAAGATAGTGCGAAATCAGCATAATATTATTACGCGCCGCAATCCCACTCACCGCGATGAAACCGACAAGAGTGGCGATACTAATATTGTTCAGCGTCATCCCCGTCAGGAATATACTGCCAACTAGAGAGATCGGCACGATGGTGAAGACTAGTAGCACAAACGCAAAATTCTTGAAGTAACTGTAGAGTAGAAACGAGATGACCAAGAGCACGATTGCCGATGTGATCAGAATCGTCCGTTTTGCTTTGGCCTGTGCTTCATATTCGCCTTCGTAAGAGAGCGTATAGCCTTCAGGGAGCTTCACCCGTTCGTTGACCTCGCGCTGCAACTCCTCGACCGCGGCATTCAAGTCGTCGACGGTCGGATTGATGGAAACCACAAAACGTCTCACGGTGTTTTCCCGCAAGATGTTGTTGGGCCCCGTCGCGTGCCTTATATCCGCGACATAACTGAGTGGGATTCGCTGCCCGCTCAGAGTGTCAATGTAGAGCTTCGATAGTTTTTGGGGTGATTCTCGCCACTCCAATGGCAAGCGTATGACTAGGTCGTAGACGCGTTGCCCTTCGTAGATTTCACTCACAGCTTCGCCTCCCATGAGCGCAGAGAGTTCCGCATTGAGGGCACCTGGTGTCACTCCATAAGCCATGGCGCGTTTACGATCCACCTCGATTCGAAGTTGTGGGATGGGTGCCTGCTGCTCGACACGTGCTTCTTCCATTCCCGGCACTTCGCGTGCGATCTCGGCAATTTCAGTGCCGATGCGACGCAACTCATCCAAATCGGGGCCGAAGACCTTAACGGCTACCTTGGCTGAGACACCACTGAGCATGTGACCGATACGGTCTGCCAATGGCCCGCTGAGCGCACTAAAAGTTCCAGGGATGGTCTGCATGGTGCTGCGAATATCTTCCAAGATCTCGCTACGTTCACGCTTCACGTCGTGAGTGAATTCGATGTCGATTTCCACGGTCGAGACAGGCACAACATGATCCCCACGTTCGGCGCGGCCGACCCGATAGCCGACTGTTTCAATTTCAGGGATCTTCAGTAGTAGATCCTGAGCGGTATCGGCTAGTTCACGTGTTTGTTTAAGTGAGGTTCCTGGAGCTGTCGTCATGGCGACTAGAACGGTAGGCTCCCGAAATGCCGGCAGGAAGTTGCCGCCCATTTTTGTAAATGAGATGCCTGCAGCCACAACAAGTGCTCCCGTTGCGAACAGCACAATCAATGGTTGCGAGAGTGAAAAACGCAACCAAGTCACATTGAACAGTTTCTTGAAACCTCGCTCGATGACACCGTCTGCATGCTTTTGCCCCGCTTTGGGCTTCAGCAAATACGAACTCAGAACTGGTATCACTGTGAGTGAAACGAGAAAGGACGCTGCCATACTGACAATAGTAGCGACTGCAATCGGAGTGAACAGTCGCCCCTCGACCCCGCTCAGAGCCATCAGCGGCAAGAAAACCAGAATAATCAGCACGGTTGCATATAAGATCGAGGATCGGACTTCGGCAGATGCTTTGGCGATGACCTCTAGTCTATTTCGTGGTTCATCGAGCATCGCATTCTCCCGTAGTCGTCGGAATACGTTCTCGACATCCACAATGGCATCATCGACCACCATACCAATGGCCACCGCAAGCCCACCGAGTGTCATTGAGTTGACGCTCAAATCCAAGAGGCCAAATACCAGCACTGTCATTCCTAAAGATAATGGAATCGCGGTGAGAGTAATCAGTGTGATACGCACATTCAGTAAGAAAAGGAACAAGATCACGGCCACCATGATGGCACCATCACGCAAGGCTTCTTCCAGATTCCCCACGGCAAGGTCGATGAAGTCGGACTGACGATACAATGTCACAAGTTCCACGCCCTCGGGCATTGAGGTTTTCAAATCCTCCAACGCGGCTTCGACTTGATCGGTGAGTGCCAATGTGTCGAACCCAGGGGACTTCGTGACGCTTAGGATCACGCCGGGATAGCCCTTCGTGTCCGCGTCATCCAATAGCTTGGTTCCCATGCCTGCATCTCCGCGCATCGGTTCGATGTCCCAAGCAACTGTAGCGACATCTTTGATACGGATCGGGCGATCATTGACGTGTGTGACCACCGTATTACCAATTGCATCGAGGTCTGTCGTCATGGCTAGGTTGCGCACCATAATCTCTTGGGCGGACTCGGTTAGAAAGCCTCCAGTTCGATTACTCACCGCATTGGCGGCAGCTTCTCGAAGTGCTTCGTAGTCAATCCCCAACGCCAACATTTTATCTGGATTGGGCTGAACTTGCAGTTGTTTGACACCGCCCCCCATGCCGAGCACTTCAGCCACCCCAGGGATGGATTGCAGACGCCTGGAGACCGTCCAGTCGGCAATGGTTCGAAGGTCCATCGGCTCTGTGTTCCCCGATGGGTCAACGAGTCCTACCAGCATGATATTGCCCATTAAGGAGGCGACTGGCGTCATGTAAGGGCTGACCCCATCCGGAAGTGTTTCACTGGCTCCTGTTAGGCGCTCCTGCACGAACTGACGTGCTTGATAGATATCGGTGCCCCATTCGAATTCGATGAAGATCAAGGAAAGGCCAATATCGTTTACCGATCGTAGACGCGTCACGCCAGTGACTCCCATCAATGAGTTTTCAAGTGGTATGGTTACCAGGGTTTCGACTTCTTCAGGGGAGAAACCTGCGGATTCCGTGAGAATCGTGACGGTTGGCTTGGTTAAGTCCGGCAGCACTTCAACAGGAAGCTCGCTGGCTGTTTTGATGCCTAAGATGAAGAGCACCAAGGCCAGTGCTAATATGAGTGGCCTTTGCGAAAGCGAAAACTGAATGAGCTTATTAAGCATCCGACGCCTCGCTTTCCTTTTGTCGACGCTTCAAGAGCATCTGCGTGGTAACTAACGCGAAGAGCGTCACTAATCCCGCATATATCATGAGTGGCTTAGTGAGAGCTCCACTGGCTTTAGAGTTCTCAGCATGGCCATGATCGTCTGGATCGCCAGAGGCACTGTCTTCCTCGGTCAGCTCGGATCCATCTTCGGCATGGGCATGCCCATGAGCAGCATCAAGTGCTTCCTTGAGTGACATACCTGAGCCTCCACCGACAAAACTGAGTGCATAGGAACCCTGTGCAACGACTTCATCGCCTGGGAATACCCCGTTGAGCACTTCGACATATGCGTCGTTTTCTCCGCCGAGTGTGACGGGGACTCGAATGAAGGCATTTGGCAGCTCATAGTCTTTAACAAAAACGACTCGGCTGGCGGGGTCTCCTTGAATTGCAGTGCGTGGAACTGAGAGGACAAAAGGCTGTGAATCGAGCACGACAGAGAATTCTGCCCGCATGCCAGGACGCAATTTTCCATCTACGTTATCTAATTCAAAAATCGCTTCGATGGTGCCTGCCTCGCGGTCTGCTTCGACGCCAAAGCGTGTCAGTTCGGCTTCGAACACCTCATCGCCGAGTGCTGGGATGTGAATTCGTGCAGCAGTCCCAATCGCGACTTGAGCCGCTTCTTGTTCCGGGATTTTGGCCACAGCCCACAACTTTGAGCGGTCTGAAATATCCAGTAATTCGGCCGATGGCTCCACTGGTTGTCCAAGTCTGACATGTGAGGCGACGACTAAGCCACCTTGAGGTGCCTTGAGCTCCACACTGGGCGGTGGATCCCCCAACTGACGACTTTCGACGACAGCCAAAACTTCGCCTGCCTCAACGGTATCGCCTTCGAACGCATTCAGTGCGCTGACCCGCCCTGCAATACGTGATGACAGGACTGAGCGACTGGACGGAATTTCTTCGATGCGTCCGATCGCGAAGACTGTGGTTTCAAAGTCACGCTCCTCGGCCTCTTCAGTTTGAATGCGGAGGTTTTTGACCGCAATCTCGTCTAGAATGATTGTATTTTGTGCACGCGCTTCTTCAGCTGCGTGTATTGTGGAGATTGAGAGTAGAGAAAGGAAAATTATGCTATTTAGTTTCATTGGAAAGGTCTCCGATAGAGTGAGTCGAAAGGTTGCGAGCAGTAGCTGCGCGCCATTCAATCAAGATTTGCTCGAGCTCATGCCAGAGATCGAGTTGAGCGGTTTGGATGTTTAAGTGCTGTTCTTGCACTCGAAAGACTTCGCCGAGGTCGACGAGTCCAGCAGCATACGCTGCATTGATGTCTTTGTGGTTTTGCTCCACCAACTTCAGTGCGCTTTCTTTGTAGGTGGACGCTTGTTTATAGGCTGCAGCGGCATTACTGCGCAGTGCTTCAGCATCGTTTTGTAACTGCAGCGACATAGCGTTCATCTCATGGTAAATCTGCTTTTCGCGAAAGCGACTGGCTTCAACTTCACCACGGTAATTACTCCGGAGGGGGAGTGGAATCGAGACACCGATCCCGAAGAAACGATCTCGACCTAAACCATCCGGCTCATCGACGGATTTCTCTTCTTCAAAGAAAATTTCTACTGCGATGTCAGCCCAGCGACTGGCTTTAGCCAAATTTGTTTGCTCCTGCGCGATATCCGCAAGTAAGGCTCGAAGTTGATACTCGGGATGCTGCTTTAGGTCATCCAAGTTGAATGCTTCCATCTCAGGTAGCGTTGGCATTTGGACTGAATCGGCGAGCACCTCTAGCTCACGATCTGGCTCAAGGCCAAGGAGGCTACGTAAGTCTCCAAGTGCTCGATTACGTTCTTTCGTCCGATTTTCAATCTCCTGCTTTACTGAAAACAGTGCGACACGCACCTGATTCAAAGCGAGTGTCGACGCCTCGCCAGCGTCGATTCTCTTCTCCATAAATGCCGCAAATTCCTCCTGCAGCCGAATCATTCCACTCAGCAGAGACAGTTGTTTGTCGAGACTGGCGATCAGTGCCATAGAGCCTTCGACATCGCGTATCAGCAACCTCTGCTGATTGAGAAGTTCCGCCTCGGCGAGTTTGACCTCAATGGCAGAGACGTTCTTTAGTCGCTTGAGTCGATTGGTAATCGGAAAGCGTTGCTCGAAGCCAATGGAGTAAGACTGTTCCCCCTCATCGTTGAAAGCGCGATCGGACGCATAACCCAAATTGAGTTCAGGGTTGTCGAGCCTGCCTGCGTATTGCGAGTAAGCACCCGCTTCATTAATTGCAGAACGAGCAGCCTGTAACGACTGGTTCTTCTGCAAAGCCAGTGCAACAGCGTCTTGGCTTGTGAGTTTTAGAGAGCTCTCTGGCGTAGCATATGCCAGAGAAGCGTAGAAAATGAATAATGTTGTCAGTAAATAGTTATATGTGTGCATGAAAAAACCTGTTTAGTTGAAATCGTCATAAGACACGTTCGAACGTGCCAAAGTCACACGAAGGAAATCCTACGTGCATATTTCACTAATCAGGTTTTAAATTCGGAGCACTGTCGTGCGCACACACTGCTCTAATGTGCCACAGAAAATGGGTGGCGCTCGTGTCGCTAAACGTATCTGAGGAGCCGCGTTTGCTTTAATGATCGGAACAAATAGCTGATACGAGTGGTTTGCGGCTACTGGTTTCTTAATCGAAATAAAATCAGCGACTCGCTGTATCGGCTCATTCGATGAGCTGATCAAAATGTCGATGCAGTGTTGGTCACTAACTGCAGAAAGGCCATCATCTGCTTCGCCGGAATGGGAATCGTGATTGTGTGATTCCGTCTCATGTCCATGGCATGTGTCACCATGATCAGAGTGTTGCCCCGTGAGCACATGACCAAAATTATGATCATGCAGGCACAGCACCGCCCCACCAGCAGTAGCTAGTAGGCCGTTCATTGCCATCATCAGGGTAAGGCAATATGCTGTGTATTTTTTTAACATGAACAAGTTGGAATGAATACAGCTCGGAATTATTCCAAGTCAATAGCGATTTCCGATCGCCAGATTTGAATTTGTGATCAATGCAGTGCAATATGCCTGTGCGTTCCAGAGCCGATGTGAGCATCAGTTTAAATTATGAAATATGCGCCTACGTCATTTACATGCTCTTGATCGACTGGATCTAACCAAACGCTACGATCCAAATACTGGCATTAGTCGCTGTCTTTTTCGAGGTGTTCCTCCATTTTACACTCCACGTATATCAATTCTTCGCGGATAAAGAAATCTGGGACGTATGTGACCTTAGTCATTCGTCCATACATAAGGCCTAGTAACTCGGAATGGTAAGGCTGTGAGCTCCATATCCGTATCTCAAATCCATTATTGCCCGATAGGTTAAGAGGGTTCCCAGTCTCTGGACTAGGCCTCTTGAGCATTTTTCAGTTTCTTTGGCTTGCGGGTCTTTTTTACTTTTCGTTTCTTGGGATTTAATTTGAGAAACGCCTTAGCTTCTTTTTCGGCCTCCTTCATCGATTCTGAGAATTCTTCTACTTTCCACTTTCGCCAGCGGTCTCCGAATAACTGGTCGGTAGCTTCCGGAACTTGATCAGCCATAGCCCGCGCAAGTTCATTGACCGTGGGCTCCATTTTTTTGCCTTTGTCATCTCGTTGAAGTCCGATAGCCGCATTTATTTTATCAAGTTCTGTTCCTAGAAAAAAGAGGGTGGAAAGAAAGCCAAGACCCTCCCGATCTACAAGCAAATCGATAGTCTCCTCAAACCGCGTTTGGATAATATTTACGATGTCATTCCTCCAAACCTGACTAGCGAAATTAAATGAACTTTGGTAATTCCTATAGTCATGTTTGGTGAATTTACCAGATTCACCGTTCGGCCTAAGCTGGTTCTGTAACAGACGTTTCGGAGAAACTCCGGTGACTGCAGCGATTCGGTAAGCATTTTCTGCGCTCAAGCCGCCACCATTGCCGTCCTGCCTCTTAATCAGCGTCTTGTATGAGTTGATTTTGATATTACAGAGCGCAGCAAACTCCGTTTGCGATAAGCCAGTAACCTTGCGAAGGCGCTCAACTGAAGAGTTTGGATAGGCGTTTTTTTTGTCTGTCTGGTCTTTCATCTTAATGGTGCTCATGTGGACAGTCTCACTCAATGTTGCTACAAAGACAAGATCGTAGGTATTCAGAACCCCCCTTGGTAACGTTCTTTTTTTATATTTTCGCCCAATACTGCTTACATGCGCAATGCAGTAGACAGTTTAGGAAGCGAAGAGCGCCTCGGTGAGATCGGCGAGATCCTCTCCCGTGGCGTCGAGCTACTCCTGCAATCGCGCGTGCGAGTTATCGAAAAAGAAACCACAAGAAATGAAGAACTAAATGGCGAGGCTCACGAAGTAGTCCACGACAGCCCCATTATTCAAATGACGACAAGGTTCGGCTCAATCTCGACAGCGGACGTGATCGAAAAAATGGGGATGACTCGTTCAACGGCACGTCGTCGCCTCGCCGAACTGGTCGATTCTGGAGATCTGGTTGCTGAGGGCAAAGGTCGTGGAGCTCGCTACCGCGTCGCCTCCAAATCTGGAAACTAAAAATTAAAATAGAACACTATGATGAAAAAAGCACTCAAACATCTAGCCACAGAAGCTATTCAGTTGCTGCGCTGCGTCGTTTACTGCCGTGTAAGCACCGACGAGCAGGCCCGAAAAGAGAATAATAGTATCGAGACGCAGAAGAAATTCGCGAAGCGCTGTATCCGCTTGCACGAACTGGACGGTTGGAAACAGGTAAAAACGATCCACGACCCCGGATATTCAGCCAAGAATTTGAAACGACCCGGCATGAAAGAATTGATCACAATGATTAAGTCGAACGAGGTCGATATCATCGTCGTTTACAAACTGGATCGACTCACGAGGTCGATTAAAGACTTCTACGATCTTTGGGAAATCTGCGAAGAATATGGAGTCGAGCTGGTCTCTGCTACAGAGAGCATCGATACGACCACAGCTATCGGAAGGGCGTTCCTTAATTTGCTCCTCACATTCGCCCAATTTGAACGTGAAATGACCTCGCAGCGACTTTGCGATAAATTTGAGGAAGAAGCCAAAGAAGGCTACAAGCATCCAGGAATGGCCCCTTATGGCTACGATCTGGATAAAAAGAACCGATCAATGATCCAAGTTCCCGAAGAGGCAAAGTTTGTAAAAAAGATGTTCCAGCTAATGACCGAGTTGAGCGGTCCGGCAGCCGTTGCCAAAGCGGTAAATTCGCAGGGTGCGCGGACGAAGGCACGCGTCTACAAAGAAGGCGAAGCGGAGGAACGCAACATCGGCGGCCAACGGTGGACCGCTGACAAAATAAAACGATTAATTACTCGCCCAGACTACAAAGCAGTGAGAATTCATAATGGCAGTGAATATCAAGCACTTTGGGAGCCGATTGTTTCAGCCAAACGATGGCAACAAGCCAACGACTCGCTAAATGGACGTAATCTTCCGAAAAAGTTAAGGGAGAGTCGCAACAAATATGAGCTGCCCCTTAAGGGTCTTATCACCTGCGGTCACTGCAATTGCGCGATGAGCCCGAAACCCGGTGGCAAGAAAGACAAAGACGGCAATCAAAGAGCCTACTACACCTGCCAAGAGGTGATCCGTCACGGGAAGGATTGCGACTGTGCACTGCGCAGTCTGCCAGCACCTCAATTTGATGCATTTGTGACACGCTGCGTCGGCGAACTCGGTCGACATCCCGAAATCATTAAAGCCACAATTAAAGGGGCGGCCTCTCGTCAGCAAAAATCACTGCGACCTCTTAAATCAAAACTGGCAGCGATTAGTAAAGAGATTAAACGGATTAATTCTGAGCTGACTAATTGTCTGACACTCGCGAAGCAAAAAGGCGCTGGCAATTTTACCAAGAAGCTACTGAAGGAAGCCGATGAATTGTCGAAGGCGCACGAGGAAGCGGAAAGGCAACGTGATCAAATCAGAAACGAAATCGATCTAATCGAACGTGCCACCACTGACGAGACACTAGTCGCCGAAGCGCTGAGAAACTTCGAAGACCTCTTTTCGCTGATCACTTTTGAAGAGCGATTGAAGCTAATGACACTCTTGATGCGGGAAATTCGTGTATCGCAAATTGAGCCAGAAAAAGTCGAATCCATGCTGCCTGAAGGCTCTGTCGTGACCCAAATACGAACTTCTTGGTACCGCCTCGATTTCGACTTTTACATAAAGTCCTTGTTTAGAGAAGCTTCCACGGCTCTAAAAAAAACTAAACAGGGTTCGTATTTGAACATAAATGGCGGAGAAGGAGGGATTCGAACCCCCGGTGCCATTTCTAGCACAACTGATTTCGAGTCAGTCACATTCGGCCACTCTGCCACTTCTCCTAAGAAGTGAGATAGAGAAGCGGTTCAAATCTGCTTGGCAAGCCTTGACTGAAATCTGTCACATGTTCTGCTTCGCTACGCGACCTGTCTGGTCGTCGCGGCGCAGCAGCCAATTTCAGCTCGCGGCGCTTTCTTGTCGATAAAGGCGGTTTTATTCATACGGTGCGGTGTTGATCGAAACTATGAGTCACACAGAATTCAAAGACCTGCCTTTAATCGAACCGCTCCAGCGTGCACTGGCGGAGAAAGGCTATGCGGAGCCGTCGCCGATTCAGGCGCAGGCCATACCTCTGTTGCTCGAGGGGCGCGACCTATTGGCCTGCGCGCAGACTGGCACGGGTAAAACCGCAGCGTTTGCTTTGCCGATGCTCAACCGTATCGCGACGCAGGGGCGTAAGCCGTTCCGGCGCGGGGTGCGTAATCTGATTCTAGTGCCGACGCGTGAGTTGGCGGTGCAGGTGACCGAGAGTTTTCGCACCTATGGGGCGCATTTGGATCTAAAGATCGCGATGATCTATGGTGGCGTATCGCAAACGCCGCAGACCAAGGAGCTGTATTTCGGCTTGGATGTGCTGGTGGCGACGACTGGGCGCTTGCTGGATTTGATCAAGCAGGGACACGCGAATTTGAGCGGTGTGGAGTGCTTGGTGCTCGATGAGGCGGACCGCATGCTGGCGATGGGCTTTATTGATGACTTGCGCGAGATCGTCAGTGATGTGCCTAAGGAGCGACAGACGCTGCTCTTTTCGGCGACGATGGCAAAGGGCGTAGCCAAGTTGGCTGCGGGACTGTTGAATAATCCCGAGGAGATCCGAATCACGCCAGAAGGCACCACCGCCGAGAAGATTGATCAGTCGGTGCTGTTTGTGCGACTGCGCGATAAGCCTGCGTTGTTACTGGATCTACTGCACAGCCAATACTTTGAAAAAAAAGAAGAGCTCTGCCTTATTTTTACTCGGACCAAGCGGGATGCTCGGTTGATTGCGACCCATTTGAATCGCGACGGGATTCGTTCGGATACCATCCACGGGGATCGCACGCAGGCGGCACGTGAGGATGCCTTGCGCCGCTTTAAGCTAGGTGAAACGCCGGTGTTGGTCGCCACAGACGTCGCAGCGCGAGGGATTGACGTCAAAAATATCGGCTTGGTAATTAATTACGATTTACCGATGGATGCGGAGAATTACGTGCACCGTATCGGGCGCACCGCGCGTGCGGGCGAGAGTGGCAGGGCGATGAGTTTCTGCTCTGAGATTGATCAAGATGTGTCGCGATTTAAGGCAATCGAGCGCTTGATTAAGCAAACGATTTCGACGGTGCGAGCGCATGACTTTCATGACGAAGCGATCGAGGGGCTGCATCGCGAAGGCATCCCGCTGCCGGAGGATGCCAAGGATCGCCGTCCGGCGCGTGGTGTGCGTGCCTCGGGCAAACGAGTTGCGAAGACCCGCGCGCCGAAGGAAAAACCAAAGGATAAAGATGTCTCCGCAGGCCGAGCCGCGAAGCAGAAACGTGCGGGCCGTCCGTTTCGAGGTTTTGGGCGCGGGCGTCCGTAGTGCCAACTCGATCGAGGTTTGCGCTTGTCCCTGAGTGCCCGCAGACTGATTGATAGCAACGATGAAAAAATCACTTAACCGGCAAGCACAGGCGCAGTTTGATCTGCAGTTGCGCCACCGCATCAATGCGGGGCGAGTGGCAGTGAAAGCGCAGACGGCGTTTTTCGGTCGTCAGTTTGGCCAAGTCGCCAGTGAGTGGAAGGCGGATGACACCCGGGTGACCTTTGCTGACTTTGCGATCTCGGAGAATGTGTTTGCGGCGCTGCGGCGAGATTTCGCAGAGGATGACTATTGCAGCGAAGAGGCGAATCCGCTCGATGAGGTGTTAACACTCGGCGCTGGATTCGCTTGGGTGATCGATCCGATCGATGGCACTAATAATTATGCGCTCGGCTTTCCTGTCTGTGCCATTTCGTTGGCCTTACTGCACGATGGGATGCCGGTGTATGGCTTTATTTACGATTACAGCACCGATGCGTTGCTAGAGGGCGGCGCTGGTTTTGGCCTACAACGCAATCAAAAGACGGTGAATCGCGATCGCATGGCGGCCGATGCGCAGACGATGTTAGGCCTGCATTTTCCGATCGATCTTGAGCTGCTGGATAAGCTCAAGCCCTTGCTCGCAAAATACCGTGTGCGCTGCCTGGGCAGTGGCGCGCTGAGCGCTGCGTACGTGGCGACTGGCTATTTGACCGGGGTGGTCGATTTTCGCGTCAAGGTCTGGGACATCGCCGCGGCCTACTCGCTGTGTGCCGGCGCGGGCGTCGCGTTTAGATTTCTCGAAGCGAGTCCGTTTCCATTAAGAGCGTTTCACCCGCAGACGGATTTCTGTCCATACCTGGCGGGTACGGACGCGGTCTGCGAGGAACTGCAGGCGCAGCTGTGCAGTGAGACGTGAGCCAGTGTTTGGTAAGCAAAGAGGCTTGTACGCTGTCTTGGTTAAAATCCAGGCAAGTCGTAGGGTTGATAGTGAGGCGAAGATGTCACAATCACATGGTTGAGGCTAATCAAGTAATCGCAGGTTTTTTTAACGAGTCGAAGGTCAACCCTAGATGGCTTAGTCACTGCTTCGAATACGGAACAGCGACTCGAAATAGAGAACCTCTAATACATCAAAGAGTGTATAAGCAAAAGTTACAGGAAGTAGCGCACGTAGCCGTCTTCGCGCACCTGCTGTAGCCAGCGGTCTTGGGTCTCGCGGGCGATTTCGCCGACTAGCACATTTTCGATTGCATCGCGTACTTCGGTTACGGGCTGAATGAGTTCCTCGCGCTTAGCTTCACAGTAAAGGATGAAGATGGTGTTGTTCATCTCCACGGGTTGACTGTAGCTACCAGGCTGAAGGCCGAAGGCGACGGTACTGAGTTCTTTACGGATGTCTTGGCGCTCGATCCAACCCCAGTCACCACCCTTGCGGCTCATTTCGTCCTGACTGTATTTGCGTGCGAGATCGCCAAAGTTGCCGCCTTCAGCGAGCTCTTGAATGATCTTGTTGGCGGTTTGATGTAGCAGGTCGGGACCTTCGTCTGCCATTGGCGACAGGATGATCTGGCGCAGATGCATAGCCTCTTCCTGGTAAAAGCGAATTTTGTTTTGGATATAAAAAGCTTGGATGCGCTCAGGGCTGATCTCTGATTGAGACCTGCGATTTTCTTGGCGCATCACGTTGACCACCACTCGGTTATAGATACTTTCGCGGTACTCGCGCGCGGTGAGACCTTGCGCACGTAAATATGCTAAGAAGCGGCCACGGTCGCCGCCAAAATCGCGGTTGAGGACTTCGTCGTATTCCTGGTCGATGTATGACTGTGGTAGAAGTAAGCCTTTTTCTTTGGCTGCTTGGACGATCAAAATACGGTCGATTAAGTTTTGTAGCACCTCACGGCTCATGCGGTCGATGCTCTCGGAGAATTCTTTTTCAGAGCGGGCTTCGGCGCGCAGGCGTGGAATGATCGGTTCGAGCTCTCTGCGGAGCTGCTCGATAGTGATGATTTCACCTTCTGCGATGGCGGCGATGCCGTTACCCATGCGGATCAGGGCAGCATCTTGCTGGGCATATGCGTGCTGCGAGAGGCCGAGGAGCGCGAAGGAAGCGAAGAGAAAAGAAAGAGAGCGTTTAAGCGACATAATGCACGTGGCTGATGAGTGAATTTTGAACAATAAACAACAGTAGAAAGGGATCTGGTGTGGTCAAGCGGCGAAAGTGGCCCTTATCAGGCAGACGACTTTTGGTTGCGGATCAAGTATTTCTGGATCTCTCGCAATCTCTTCAGCGGATCTTTGGCCGTGAGTCTTGGGAAGCGTGCGCCCGTCTTGAGGAATTCGCCGCTTTTGCGGGGTTGTGCGAGGCGGCAAATTAGGCGTTCGCTCTCGCTTTCGACGCGGCGCACACCAGCGCCCTCGGCAAACACGCGCACGCGGCTTAGTTCGATCAGCGCTTGAGTGGCGCGGGGCAATGGTCCAAAGCGGTCAGCCATTTCTGCGGCGATTTCCTTAATGATCGCGTCGCTGTTGGCCAGTGCGAGGCGGCGATAGAGGTCGATCCGTAGGCGCGGCTCGGCGACGTAGTCGGCGGGCAGGGCGGCTTCGATCAGTTGATCCGAATGATCAGTATATTCGGCGTCTTTGATCGCGGCGAAGGCGAAGCTGCCCGTGGTGCGGCGCGAGCGCGAACCACCTTCACCGGTAGCGATGAAGTCGAG
Source organism: Puniceicoccaceae bacterium (assembly GCA_017854655.1). Classification (GTDB taxonomy): domain Bacteria; phylum Verrucomicrobiota; class Verrucomicrobiia; order Opitutales; family Coraliomargaritaceae; genus Lentimonas. Next base: position 61,914 of record JAFMHF010000003.1, read on the forward strand.
CTTCACTTCGGCACGAATGCGATCGGCGCCGGGCTCACCCTTGAGGCGGGCGACGCTTTGTTTGAGCAATTGGCAATAGAGCTCGAAGCCGACACCAGCGATGTGGCCACTTTGTTGCGAGCCGAGCAGATTGCCTGCACCGCGAAGTTCGAGGTCGCGCATCGCAATGCGAAAGCCTGCGCCGAGCTGATTGTGCTGCTTGAGCGCGTTCAGGCGCTTTTGCGCGCTATCAACCAGTGCGGCGTGGCGATGCAGTAGCAGGTAGGCGTAGGCTTGCCGTTTGAAGCGACCCACGCGGCCACGAATCTGGTAGAGCTGGGCCAGCCCAAAACGGTCGGCGCCTTCGATGATCAGCGTATTACAATTGGGGATGTCGATGCCTGACTCAATGATCGTGGTGCAGACCAATACATCGAACGCACCAGCGACGAACTGGGTCATGATTTTTTCCAGTTGGCCTTCATCCATTTGTCCGTGGCCGACGGCAACGCGCAACTTCGGGTGCATTTCGCGGACTTGGTGCGCCACGCCTTCGATGGTCGAGACGCGGTTGTGCAGGTAGAAGACTTGGCCGCCGCGATCTGTCTCGGCCTGAATCGCACTTTTGATGAGATCGGCCGAGTAACTTTTAACGATAGTCTCGATCGGGCGGCGATTGACGGGCGGGGTCTCGATCACACTCATTGCACGGGCTCCTGCGAGCGCCATATATAGTGTGCGCGGGATTGGCGTGGCGCTGAGTGTGAGGATGTCGACGTTGGCGCGCAGCTGCTTGATGCTTTCCTTCTGCTTTACACCAAAGCGCTGCTCCTCATCGACGACCAGTAGCCCAAGGTCCTGGAAGTGGACATCTTTGCTCAGCAGTCGGTGCGTGCCGATCACGATGTCGATTCGGCCTTCGGCAAGGTTAGCAATGATTTCTTTGTTCTGCTTCGCGCTGCGGAAGCGACTGACCATATCAATAATGATTGGGTATTCGGCCATGCGCTCGCGAAAGGTGTTGAGGTGCTGTTGGCAAAGCACGGTGGTTGGCACCAGCAGGGCGACTTGTTTGCCGGCTAGTACGGCTTTGAGCGCAGCACGGATTGCGACTTCGGTTTTGCCAAAGCCCACGTCACCGCAAATCAGACGGTCCATCGGCAATGCTGCCTCCATGTCCGATTTGGTGGCTTCGATGGCAGTGAGCTGATCGGGTGTTTCGGTGAACGGGAAGGCCCCTTCGAAGGTCGCTTGCCAAGGGTGATCTGGCGGAAAGGCGTAGCCGCCGTGTTGACTGCGCTCGGCGTGCAGGGTGAGTAGCTCGGCGGCATAATCGAGCGTGGCGACCTCGGCGGCGGCGCGCGTCTTATCCCATGCGGCTCCGCCGATCTTGCCGAGCTTAGGGCTCGATTTGGTCAGGCCGACGTAGCGCGTCAGCAGGTGCGACTCGTGCAGTGGTACATGCACCGTCATTTGATCCGCAAATTCGACGGTGATCACTTCTTTGCTGCCGCCTTGGATCTCTAACTTACTGAGTCCACGAAATCGGCACACGCCATGTTGCAGGTGGACCAGTGGATCGCCGTCCGCGAGCTCTGTGAAATCGAGCAATTGATCGACTTGCGAAATGGTCGGCCGCGCGCGTTCCTGAGTACGGCTAATTTTGCGCCGCTGACGTCCGAAGTATTCGGTGTCGGTAATTAGAACAATGCCCGAGGAGGCCTTCGTCTGCTTGAGTGGCAGCCATGTTGGCGACCCTTGACAGATGAATCCGCCAGAGATGGTGCCGTGCAGATACTTGGGCTTGAGCTTCGCGGTGAGCGGATTCTCGGCCAGTAGCTCTGCGATGCGCGCCGCCTCACTCTCGCTGGCAGTGACAAAGTAGAGTGTGCGCTTCTCTTTTTTCGACCAGTCGGCGATACTGCTTTCAAACTTGGTGCGCGCACTTTGCTCGGACTCGAAGCGATCGAATCCGACCTGCACCGCGTCTGTGTGATGGCGGTAATTGGCTGTTGGTTCGGTGGCGAGTTCGACGCGTTGGGCTTGGTCAAACAGTGCGGGATCTGTATCCACTGAGCAAATACCTAGGCGCAGGTCGTTGGCTCGCGCGCGGTGTGCAAAGACTTGCTCGAAGCTACGGGTCTTGCTGCTGCTAGCCGTCAACTTTTCAAAGCGATAAGGATGCTCGCGGACAAGTTGCGAGGGTTCTTCAAGAATCCATGTAATCGGCTGATCAGTTAAATAATCGATCAGCTGCCCATCTGCGGCGTTGGTTTCTTTAGCACTTTCGGCGGCCGAGATCGTAATGTTGCCAACCTTTTCTAGTGTGCGTTGAGAGCTGGGGTCAAAGCTGCGAATGCTCTCAATCTCGTCGCCAAAGAAGTCGAGTCGGTAAGGCTGATTGGCATCGTAGGGATAGACATCAATCAGGCCGCCGCGTGTGGCGATCTGGCCGGGATGTTCGCAGAGCGCTTCGGAGTCGTAGTCGAGCTCGCAGGTGAGTGTGTCGACCAGTTGTTTGAAGGAATGCGCTTCGCCAGTGCGTAGTTTGAGTTGGCGGCTTTCAAATTGAGTGCGCTCCGGGCAGCTGCCCAGGATCGCTTCAGGCGTGGCTACGATTAGGCGGGCGTTGTTACTGGAGCGCAGCAAGGTGCTGAGCACGGATAGACGCTCGCAGATGCGGTCTGCGCGTCGAGTGGCGTCGATGTCTGGTGGCGGCACTTCTGGAAAGTGCAGCACCTCCAGTACGACCTTCGGTGTGAGCCACTGAGCATAGGTTTCGGCCTCGGTCGCTAATTCTTGTGCACGGCGTGGGTCGGTGACGAGCAGCACGCAGGTGCGCTTGGCCTGTTGCTTGGCGAGGGTGGTGACCAGTGCCGCTCGGGCCTCGGCGCTGACTCCGTGAAAAAGAGTGGCCGCGCCGCTGTTTGTGAGTAGGTCAGGCATTAACCGTTGAGTTGTTGAAGCGCGTGCTCGGCGGCGGCGGATTCGGCGGACTTTTTGGAGCGACCGCAGCCGCGTCCTAGTTCTTTGCCGTCGAGTTGCACGACCGCACTGTAAGTGCGCGCATGCTCGGGGCCTTCCTCTGGCAGTGCTTTGTAGTCTGGTACTGCACCGCTATGATGCAGTTGCGTCCATTCTTGTAGGCGTCCTTTCGGATTGCCTAATCCGCCGTTGCTTTGAGCTTTCTGTATGGCGTCGCCGAGGGCTTGCAGAATGAAGGTGCGAGCGGCTTCGATACCGCCGTCGAGATGAATCGCACCAATCAGGGCTTCAAAGGCATCTTCCAGCATGCCGGCGCTTGGCTCAGGATGGTGTTGGCGCTGTGCCTCACTAACTTGCAAGAGTGAGCCGAGCCCGAGCGTCCGAGCGTGGGCGGTGAGCGCCTTGCCATTGACGAGGCTGGCACGGCTGTGGTCGAGTGCACCTTCGTCGTAGTCGGGATTGTTCTGGTAGAGCGTTTCTGCGACGACTAGGTCGAGCACGGCATCGCCGAGGAATTCAAGGCGCTGGT
>JAFMHF010000124.1 GCA_017854655.1 Puniceicoccaceae bacterium
ACATCTTCAACACGAATAGGTGGGAACTGCCCACCCAAGGCGCTCATCGCCGCCTCAAGTTGCACCGCATCCACTGCCGACAGACCTTCAATCGCACTCACTTCAGCTGGGTGTTCAACGTGCCCAGTGATCTTCTGCTCAAACAGCTCGCGCTGGCGCAAGAGACGCCCTCGCGCGGCATCGCTTAAGGTAGAGACGATCAGTACCTCTGCGGCCCTCGTACTCTCTGGTGGCAAGCCATCGAAGCGCAAGATACCAGACGTGCTCAACACAGGCTTCGCGACCTCAACTTCCGGCAGTACTGCGGCCTTCTGCTCCGACGGAGCATCCGAACACCCACCTAAGAGAAATAGAAAAACGAAACTAGCGGAAAGAGAAGTAAGACGAAACAACATAACACCATGCATAAAAACTAACCTGCCGAAGCGCGTCAACCACTTGCGCCAGCTCGCTACTTCTTGAAACTATTTTCCGTACCCCGAAGCATGCGGGAAATATTTGAGCGGTGGCGTAACACAATTAGCACGCCGAGCACAACGCCCAGGGTCAAACGCGGATCTCCAGAGCCATACAGCCAATAAGCACTGACTGGCAAACTCACTGCAAACAGGATCGAAGCAATCGCGACCATACGGATAGTAAAATAAATCGCAGCCCAAGCGGCCACCCCGATCAATAAGACAATCGGCATAATCGCCACCAATCCACCCATGGTGGTGGCGACACCCTTGCCGCCTTTAAATTTCAAAAAGACCGAGAAACTGTGCCCGATAATCGAAGCGATCAGACCAATGATACCAAGCTTCAACCCTAGATCTCCCCTAAAAACGAACATCGGCCAACCAGCTGCAATAGCTCCTTTGAGCGCATCACAGGCAAAGACGATATTGCCATATTTCGAACCGAGCGCGCGCGTCACATTCGTAGCGCCAGGATTGCCACTCCCATACTTCAAAATATCGACGCCCTGACTGCGGGCGACGATCACGGCAAAACTAATGGCGCCGAGCAGATAGCCGACGATGGAAACGATCGCGATGGTGAGACTAGTCATATTTTATAAGCGCTTTGGTGTATTCGTGATGTAATAGAGTGAGGGCGACCCGCCCTCCATTGCTTGACGTGGGCGAGTCGCCCACACTCCGACAACTGTGCATTGGGCTTTACGCCAGGACGACACGTATCTGGAAGTTAACAGCAAAACCCGAAAGTCAGACTGCATAAAAAAGCCGTAGAGGACGCGATGGCAACAGAGAATCAATCCCTGCGTCCGGCGCGCACTCTACGGCTTAAAAGGATTCGTTAGAGACGGATCACGCGATACTTGTCGATCGCAGTATGTTCCGCGATCTTCTTTGCCGCGGCCTCAGACGGTACACTATCCAACTCAAAGACGCTGACTGCGAAGCCTTCGCCCTGATCGCGACTGAGCGACATGTTGGCGATATTCACATTGTCTTCGCCGAGCGTGACCCCGATGAAACCGACAATACCGGGGACGTCCTTGTTCTTCAACACGAGCAGTGTCGCATCAGTACTGACCTCGACACTGTGGCCGTCGATCGTGACGATGCGCGGGCTCTGGTTTTTACCAACCAATGTACCGCCAATCGTGCGCGTCTTGCCGCTCTTGCTGGTGACTTGAACTTCGACGAGTTCAGTAAACTCGGCGTGCGCAGAGCTCTTCACTTGCTCGGTCTCGATACCAAGGCGCGCGATTTTCTTTGGCGCGTTGACGTCGTTGACGTTATCGGAAATCTCGCGCAAGTAGCCGCGTTGAATCGCGTAGCTGAGTGGCAAGGTGTCGAGCTCAGTGATCTTTCCAAAGTAGCGAATCGTGATTTTCTCGACGCCTTCGGGCGCAAGCTGCTGAGAAAATGTGCCGAGCTTCTCACCAAGCGTGAGGTAGGGCGCGATCTGTGCCAGTGCCTTCGGGTCGAGTGATGGCATATTAAGCGCATTGCGGACCATCTCACCCTTGAGGGCTTCGATCATTTGCTTGGCCACGTCGATGCCGACGTTCTCCTGAGCTTCCTGTGTGGAAGCGCCAAGGTGCGGCGTAAGCACTAAATTTTCGATCTGACGGAGTGGGCTATCTGCGGCTGGCGGCTCGTCTTCGTAAACGTCAAGTCCAGCAGCTGCCACTTTACCCGAATTCAGTGCTTCGATCAGCGCTGCCTCGTCGATGATACCACCACGTGCGCAATTGAAGACGCGAACGCCATCTTTCATGCGACTAAATGCATCTGCATTCAGCATGTGCTTGGTATCCGCAGTGAGCGGCATGTGGGTCGTGATGTAGTCGGCATTTTCAATCACTTGGTCGAGTGTCGAAAGTGTCACGCCGAGTGCCTTGGCACGGGACTCTGTCAAATAAGGGTCATACCCCAAAACAGTCATATTAAAGGCTTGTGCCCGCTTGGCAACTTCGGCCCCGATGCGGCCCATTCCGAGTACGCCGAGCGTCTTACCATTGAGCTCAGAACCGGTGTAAAGTTTACGATCCCAGCGACCCGCCGTCATACTAGCGGACGCTTGCACGATCGGACGCGTACCAGCGAGCATGTGCGTGAACGTAAGCTCCGCAGTGGCCAGCGTGTTACCCGTCGGCGTATTCATTACAATCACACCCGCGTCTGTGGCTGCTTCGATGTCGATATTGTCGACGCCGACACCCGCACGACCGACAACTTTAAGCTTCGGCGCAGCAGCGACAACCTCAGCTGTCACTCGCGTGTCGGAACGCAATGCAATTGCATCAACGTCCTTAACGATTTCAAGGAGCTGCTCAGGAGTGGAGCCATAAGCCTCGATTACTTCAAAACCTTCTTCAGATTTGAACAAATCAACACCAATGGGAGAGATACGGTCTGCGACTAGAATTTTCATAGCAAAGCGGAGCAGTAAATTTCACCGACACCGAATTGCAACGAAAAGAAGCACTTCAGCGCATCTTCTTTTTAGCTAAGCCAATTGTAGCGTCATTAACTGCCACATATTTCTCATTGAATCGCCCAAGATCATCTGCGAATCAGCGCTTATATAAAGATTCGAACAGTAAGGCAATCGCGTACAATTAAAGTCACTAAAAGTCGCAATTCACGTTGTCAGGAGCCCTTAACCGCTTAATATTTAAACTTGTTATGAGTCGTATCCCAAAGCCTATTCTTTATGTTAAAGCTGACTGCCCATGGTGCCAGCAAGCACTCTCCTTCTTTAACTCACAAGGCGTCGATCTCGATCTGCGCGAGGTGACCGAAAATGCAAAAGATATGGACGCGATGGTCTCCATCAGCGGGCAGACCAATGCACCGACCTTTGAATATGGCGAATTTGTCGTAGCAGACTTTTCAGTCGATGAATTCTTGGCAGAACTCAACGAGTTTCCCGAAGTTCGCCACAACCTCGGCATCAGCGACAGCGAGAACTAGGCTGCTGAGCGCCACATCGGTGTAACTCTCTGCAAAAATACGCAAATACACAGCGCCCTACTTTAGGTTCATCGTCGACTAGTGAGTAAAGGAGGGAGGGCGACTCGCCCTCCTTTGC
>JAFMHF010000056.1 GCA_017854655.1 Puniceicoccaceae bacterium
TGCTTGCATGCGTCTTGCGGTATTCAGATCATTAATGGTCCAGACGTGCCATTCATATCCTTGCTGACTGACCGCTTCGATGACCGACGCAGGCACAGCGGTGTTCGAGCTGAGGCCATCCGCTTGAATCTGCTTCAGCGTCTTCAAGACCGTAGCGAGAGCTGGTGTAATCTCTCCTGTCTCTTGTTTGTTGAAACTGCACAACCAGGATGCCTTGTATTGCGGTGCTTTGATCTTGAGTTGCTGAATCACCTGCTTGTTGAAGGAGATGACTACAATCTGCTCCTGTGTCAGGCCTGATTGATCGATCTCATTGAGCAACGTGGGAATGATTTCAGCGCCGCACTTCACTTCGATAAAGATCTTCTTCCCTTGCGGAATCGTCGCAAAAACTTCAGCGATGGTCGGGATTCTTGTCCCGTTGAAAGCCACTCCATGAGTCGCGCCCACATCCAGCTGTTTCAATTCAGCCAAGGTTGATTGGCGAACGACCAGTTGAGTGCCCGCGACCCTCTTTGTGTCGGCATCGTGGAAGCAGACGATTTCCCCGTCTTTGCTTAGATGAAAATCGCCTTCAATGGCATCGGCTCCCTGCTCCCATGCCAACTGAAAGGCAGGAATCGTGTTCTGAGGCGCATCCCGCGATGCGCCGCGATGTGCGACAATCAAAGGTTCCTCAGCGTGGCCAGCGATGATTTTAGGTAGCACGACATCGGCCGAAGCCAGTGACGCTAATCCTAAAAGAAATGTAATTGTAGCTAGTCTTTTTATCGAATCATTCATTGCATGGGCCCTAACTCGCTACCTAAGTGGTGCTAAAAACGCAATCAGTTAACTGGCGCTAGACCAATCGACTTGAGGCTGGTTAATTCCGGATCACCCTCGACTAAACTAACCGTAACACTGTGCTTACCTGGCGTCGCAAAGTTCAAGATTCCGAACGGATAGGTGTGATAGCCCGAAGTCCCGGCTTGTTGGTTTTGCAGTGTCGTTCCCTCGTCGGTCTTGATCGCCCACACGGGGCGCCCTACGCCGCGATAGGTGAGCTCCAGATGATAATCACCAGCTGCTGCCACATCCACCTCCCAAGTGACAGTGCCGCCCTCTTGCCACTCGCCGACTTGAGTTACATGTTTCCACTCACCGAATTTCTCCATCCAGCCAATACGTTTTTGAGTCGCCGCATCGACACGGGCAAAAATAGCCGGCAACGGCGTCGGCATATTTGGATGCACACCGAGCGTCGCAACCACGGCAGGCGCACCCTTGAGCTGCAACTCTATCACCGAAGCCAAACCCGATGTCTGCGCCGTCGTTAGCGCGCCGCCTTCAATGGCCACCCAAGTCCCTTGCTGCGTCCACTGCAGCGGTACCATGTTACCCGAATCAGTGCGCAGTGCCGCGCTCTCGATCGGCGTCTGCAAGCCTGAAAGGTAAATACGCTGATCCTGCGGCCACTCAAACACGACCAGATTCAAACGGTCGCCCTGTGTAGTAATATCGCCCCATGGCATCGCCATCCCCCAAGGTGATGAGCCAGCACTATAGACCACTGCTGGGAATTTCTCGAGCCACTGCCCAGCCTCAACTAAATACTTTGCGGCAGGTGCAGGCACCCGACCCTTACCATCTGGGCCGACATTTAACAGATAGGTGCCACCACGACCGACGGTGCCGATCAAGCGATGCAGGATCGTTTTCGCGTCTTTCCAATTTTGATCATACCATGCATATGACCACGAATCATTGGTGGTGTCGCAGCTTTCCCAAAGACCCTTATGGTTGCGCAACGGCACTTCCATATCACCAAGGCTCTCATAGTCGCCCATCCCGTGCCCCACTCGACTGCACAGCATCGCATCCGGTTGTGTCTCACGCACCAGATCAACCAACTCACTCACAAACTGCTTTGGCATTGAACCCGGCGTATCAAACCACACAAAGCTCAAAGGGCCGTAGTTGGTGCAAATCTCTTTTACTTGCGGATAGCACTTCTCGCGGAAATAGCGCTCGAAAGTCGCCTGGCTGCCATCAGGGTTTCGCTCTGCGCCACCCTTTGCGCCTGGTGACGTCCAATCTTGATTGTGCGAATAATAGAAGCCGAAGCCCAGACCTGCCGCATGACAGGCGTCGGCCAATTCTTTCATCGGGTCGCGTGCAAACGGAGTGGTATCGACAATATTAAACGGATGCGCGGAATCAAACATCGCAAAGCCCTCGTGGTGCTTGGATGTGATCACTATATATTTCATCCCCGCTGCTTTGGCGGTGGCAACGATCGCCTGTGCGTCGAACTCGGAAGGGTTAAAATCCTTGGCGATGCCCTTGTAGTCGGCATCCGAAATTTTCATCTGCCGTTTGATCCACTCGCCGATGCCATAGAACGTCTGATCCTGCCACTTTCCGCCCAGGTGTGAGTACAGCCCCCAGTGGATAAACATGCCGTAGTTGCCATCGCGGAACAGTGCCGCACGCTCCGAAGCTTCAACCCCCGAGACGACACTCGAATCGCCCCACATTTTATCCATCGACTCTTCAGCGGTCACTGGCTGGCAACAGAGAACAGCTGCAAGTAATGCGACCAGCGCGGGGTGTTTCTTAAAAATTATATTCATTTGGATTGAGTCGGTACGTGTAAAAATCGGCACTGCTGTTACTACTAGCAACAGTAAGCCAGTCAAATCCATATTAAACAATGAGCGACAGTTTTTAGGTGATGCCCCTCTGGATGTTAAATACTCCTCAATGCAATGCAGGCACTAGCATCTGGCGCGCAGCAAGGGACGCTGAATGCCGTAGTGGCTGGATCGATGGCGTCGAATGATGGTTCATACTTCTGATCGACTGCGCAATAACTGACGCGGCCCACGGCCATACTGCGCGCGAAAGACTTTATAAAATTGAGCATAGCTACCAAAACCAGCCTCCAACATCGCTTCCGTCATATTGATTGAATGCCCGTCGCCATAGCACTCCCAAAAGCGGCCAAGACGTATATTGTTTTTATACTGGCTGAGTGGAATGCCTACTTGCTGGCGAAACATCCGACTCAAATAGGCTTCACTGATGCTACACTGCTTCGCCAGCTCACTAAGTGACTCGCTATCAGGATTCTCGCTGATCAACGCCAAAGCCTGCCGCACCGAGCCATGTAGTTTGAGACTATCGGCACGTGCTTCGGCGTCTTGCTGATAACGCCACGCCAACAACAATAAATGACGCAGTCCGGCATTCAAGGCATCAGGGTCGTGATGCTGATAGCGAAACGAAGAGTCCACACCAAAGCCCGCTTCACGATTGAGCAGATCCGCATCCATCGAGCCCTCCATAATGGCGGCCATCATCCGCTCCATCAGATCAAATCGGGCAGGCGTGAGGATACTATGCAAAATCCCTACATCGCCGACATCTTGTTTGCCTAAATCAGCATAGGTCGCACTGCGACAGGCGCGCTGAATCATGTCTGGGGTAAAGACGCCGACGTAATATTGCGCATCCGGTGTGCGGTGCATGATCTGGTGCTCCTGCGAAGGAAAAAACCACAGCAACGACCCACGCCCGAAGGTATAACTTCGCCCATCCAGCACGTAAGTAATTTCGCCGTTTACGACCAGATTCAATTCGACCTCGCGGTGGCGATGACTCACAAGGATCGGCGGATTCCGCACAGACTCAGCTAAAAAAAGAAATCCATCATACTCTGAGTCAATTTTGAGAGAAACTAGCATTTAGACAAAATACGATAACTTTATGTCTTTATGCAAGAAGACAGATGGGCTACTTTCCTGTATAAATGGGGCGATTATAACAACCAGCTACGCTGCTGATTTCAACCGAGCTGCCACCTCCAACCCCACATACCCATGGAACAAGATCCCGACCACGGCGCCACCATCCTCATGCGTCCTCCTGAAATCCTCGACTACAGCTTGACGGGGCATAATGCCGAACGTGCGGTCGAACTCGGCCTCGCCGAAGCGGACTGGTATCAATCCCCACTCCCGCGCGCGACGATGCGCAAGTTCCTCGAACGTAGAGATGGCCCCGCGATTCGTGACACACTGCTGTTGATCGCGATACTCGGCGCCACTGGCTATGCCACCGCCGCGCTGTGGGGCAGTTGGTGGGCCGCGATCCCCTATCTGATCTATGCGGTGTTTTACGGCACCAGCTCGGACTCGCGCTGGCACGAGTGTAGCCATGGCACTGCCTTTAAAACCGACTGGATGAACAACGTCGTGTATGAAGTCGCCTCCTTCATGGTGATGCGCGAATCCGTGATCTGGCGCTGGAGCCATACCCGCCACCACAGCGACACGGTCATCGTCGGCCGTGATCCGGAAATCCAAATCCCACGCCCGCCGGACATCAAAGGCCTAGCCTTAGCCTTGATTAACTACGGCGGCTATATGACCTATTATCCGAATCTGATCCGCCATGCGTGCGGCCAGATGTCGGACGCAGAACGCACCTATGTCCCAGACACCGAATTCGGCAAAATTTTCCGCAACGCCCGAATCTCCGTCGCGATTTATACACTAATTCTGGTATCCGCAATTACACTACAGAGCTGGGTGCCGATCTTTCTGTTCATGCTGCCACAATTCTTCGGCACATGGCTGATGATCGTGCACAACACCACGCAGCATGCCGGCCTCGCGGAGAACGTGCTCGATCACCGCCTGAATTGTCGCACCGTTTACATGAATCCGATCAGCCGATTCATCTACTGGAACATGAACTACCACGTGGAGCACCACATGTTCCCGCTGGTGCCTTACCATAGACTGCCGGAACTGCACAAGGCCGTCAAAGCTGATTGCCCATCGCCCTACCCCTCGATTCTTTCAGCTTGGAAAGAAATTCTGCCGACAATTCTGCAGCAGGTCAAAGACCCGACCTACCACGTCAAACGCCAATTACCTCCAGCACAGCCACGCATTGACGAAGGCATCCCACACTCACAGGCAAAGCCGAATACGGATGGCTGGATCGAAGTCTGTGCCGCAGCTGACTTGGGCAACGAAGACGTCATTCGCTTCGATCATGTTAAAAAGACCTTCGCGCTTTACCGTGATAACTCTGGCAAACTCTACGCCACCGACGGTATCTGCACGCACGGCAACACCCACCTCGGCGAAGGCCTAGTCAAAGGAAAGATCGTCGAGTGCCCCAAGCACAACGGACGATTCAACCTCGAAGACGGCTCACCAGCCCGCGCGCCAATTTGCCGCGGACTCGCGACCTACCCTATCGAAGAACGCGACGGTCGCCTATGGCTTAACGTCGAAAAAGCCGGCGGTGTCGGCGCACGCCACGAAAAGACTTACCAGCTGCGTGTCGTCAGTAACACTAGCGTTGCCACCTTCATCAAGGAACTGGTGCTCGAACCAGTCGATGCCAATGAGAAAATCAAGTTTACTGCAGGCGACTATATGCAGCTCGATATTCCGACCTACCAAAAGATCGAGTTTCGCGAGTTTGATATTCCAGAGCCCTACGCCACCGTCTGGGAGCGTCAGCACGTCTTCGACCTACAAGTCAGCAACCTTGAAACCAGCCGTCGTAACAATTACTCACTGGCGAGCAACGCTGTGACCGAACGACAGCTCAAATTCAACGTGCGCATCGCCACGCCACCTCCCGGCCAAGACTGCCCTCCGGGCGTCGGCTCCAGTTATGCATTTAATCTGAAAGCCGGCGACGAAGTCACTGCCATCGGCTCCTTTGGCGACTTCCATATCAAACCGACTCAAAAAGAGATGGTCTACATCGGCGGCGGCGCCGGCATGGCTCCGCTACGCGCACACATCGCTCAACTATTTGAAAACGATCACAGCGCACGCAAGGTGAGCTACTGGTATGGCGCCCGCTCGAAGCAAGAAATTTACTACGAAGACTACTTCCAACAACTTGCCGACGCGCACCACAACTTCGACTTTCAACTCGCACTCTCCGACCCACTGGAGGCCGATAACTGGACGGGCCACACTGGCTTCATCCACGAAGTCGTGCTAATCAACTATCTGGAAGCTCACCCCAATCCGAAAGCCGTCGAATTTTATCTATGCGGCCCACCGATGATGGTTAAAGCCTGCACCGCAATGCTCGCCCAACTCGGCGTGTCTGACGAACAAATCGCTTTCGACGAATTTTAAGCCACTACGCATGACTCACGCCTCTACGCCCTCTTTAAATATACATATCAATGGTTGGTCGCTGCTCGACGAAGGCGATCCCGCAACCGAAGCAGGCCTGCGCACGCATCTCGCCGCGATCAAGGTTGCCGACTTTCAAAGTTATTGCTGGGCGCCAAGTAATCCACGGCTGCAAGAATTGCTCGCCGAATATGGCCTACGCTACGGCGGCGCCTTTGACGCAGCCAAGCCGGAGCAATTTGCAGATCGTATCGCAGCGATCATGGCAATTGATAATGGCCCGATTAATTGTCAGCTCGCCGACGACGACACACCCGTCGAAGAGGCAATCGAACTCACGCTTGCGCTGATGGCGGAAGCCAAAAAGCAACATGCCTCGGTGCACCTCGAAGTACACCGTGACACCTGCACCGAGACTCCCGAAAAGACAACTGCGATTATTGAGGGCTACAAAGCCGCCACCGGCGAAGACCCATTGATGAACTTCGACTTCTCCCACCCCGCAGTGGTCAAACATGTCTTGGAACATGAAACCATCACACGTCTGCTAACTCCCGAGATCGTGCCTATCTTCCAGAAGTCCACGCTTTGGCATATTCGTCCCTTCAACGCGCAGCATTGCCAGGTACCGATCACCGATGGGCAGGGCAACTTTTCGCCTGAGTATCTAGCCTGCCGCCCCTTCGTGCGCCAAGCACTCAAACATTGGCTGCAAGGGCCGCGCCCGACCAACACACTTTGGGTGATGCCCGAAATCGGCACCACTCACGAATATAAACTAAGCTGCTTCCCGAATATCTGGGAAGATACGATTGCCCTTGGTAAAGATATACAAAAAATTTGGGCGGAGGAACTCGCCGCGCTTTAATTTAAAACATCAAACATCTTAAAACAAAATACTATGAAAAACAAAACAATCGGATTCGTCGGTCTCGGCCGCATGGGTGGTAACATGGCTCGCTGCCTCAAAGATAAGGGCTACAACGTAAGCGCCCTGTTCGACATTAACGACAGCATCGCCGCCGAGCTCGCTGCCGAAATCGACTCCACTGCCTACGGCAAACTCGCCGATGTCACCGCCAATGCCGACATTATCCTCACCGTCGTGACCAACGACAAAGCGATGGACGCCATCTTCTTCGGCGAGGACAACCTCTTCACCGGCGCTGAAGGCCGCACCTTTATCAACTGCGCAACGCTGACACCAGCGGTGCACACTCAGCTCGAAGCATCGGCAGCGAAACTCGGTGCCACATGCCTGGAAGCCTGCATGGCGTCCAGTATCCCACAGGCTCGCAGCGGTGAACTGTTCCTGATGATCGGTGGACAAGAGGCAGACTTCAACGCCAACAAACCACTGCTCGACGACCTGAGCAAAGCACTCCACTACGTCGGTGCCGCAGGTAAGGCCTCCGAAGTAAAGGCACTGGTCAACATGGTGATGAACATTAACACCGCCGCGCTGGCCGAAGGCCTCGGCATCGGCGACGCACTCGGCATCGATCTAAAAATGCTCTGCGATATCTTCAGCCAAACCGGCGCCAACTCGCGCGTGTTGGAAACCGACGCCGAAGACATGATCATCCGCGACCACGATTGCTACTTCTCCGCCTCCCACGCTGCGAAGGATTCCGGCATCGCGCTAGGACTGGCAGCAACGCAGGGCATTAACGCCCCACTCGCACAGGCGACGTTTGATCAATACACCAAGCTCACTGAAATGGGCAAAGGCGAACTCGACAAATCCGGCATCGCAGAACTCACTTTCCAGGGACGCAACGCTTAATCTTAATTGGAGGGCAATGCTCCGTCATTGCCGCCAAACCTTCGCTCGGAAACGACGGAGCGTTTCCCTCCACTCTGAGCGAGGAACCAAACCATCAACAACTCCGTCATTGCCGCCAAATCTTCGCTCGGAAACGACGGAGCGTTTCCCTCCACTCTGAGCGAGGAACCAAACCATCAACAACTCCGTCATTGCCGCCAAACCTTCGCTCGGAAACGACGGAGCGTTTCCCTCCACTCTTCCAGTCCCCTAAGTCCTCAGTTCTCCGACCTCCCCCTAAGTCCTCAGCTCTCAGCTCTCCGACCTCCCTCTCAGTCCTCAGCTCTCAGCCCTCAGTCCTCAGCTCTCTGCTCTCAGCCCTCCACTCTGAGCGAGGAACCAAACCATCAACAACTCCGTCATTGCCGCCGAACTTTAGCTCGGAAACGACGGAGCGTTTCCCTCAGCCCTCAGTCCTCAGTCCTCAGCCCTCAGCTCTCCGACCTCAGCCCTCAGTTCTAAGTCCTCAGCTCTCCGACCTCCACTCTCAGCCCTCAGTTCTCCGACCTCCACTCCTACCATGAACCAAACCATTAAAAACTCTCTGGGCGAAACGCTCGATTACGCATTCACATCCGGCGCTGAAAGTTGCCGCGATGAGAAGTGGCTCGTCATCCTAGGCCACGGCGTCACGGGTAACAAAGATCGTCCAGTTATCGCCGACACTGCTAAAGCACTCAGTGAAGCTGGCTTCGACACGCTCGCGTTCTCGTTTGCCGGCAATGGCGATTCCGAAGGCGACTTCCGCAGTGCCACCATCTCCAAGGAGGTCGGCGACTTAAGCTGCGTGATCGATGCCGTCGCCAACGCGTATCCAAAGATCGCATACGTAGGCCACAGCATGGGCGGCGCAGTTGGCGTGATTCAAGCCACACGCGACGGCCGTATCAAAGCACTCGTTTCGATTGCCGGCATGATCGACACCAAAGCTTTCGCGACGACCGAATTCGGCGAAGAGACTCCCGACACTGGCCTCATGTGGGAAGAAAAAAGCTGTCCGCTGTCTTCGGAGTTCATGAAGGATCTGTGCGATACCATCGTCACCGTCGAACCACTCGCCGATTGCATCGCCACTCCGTGGTTACTCGTCCACGGCACAGCTGACGACGTCGTCCTTCCGAAAGACACCGAGTGCGTTAAAGGCCTGCAAGGCGACGCAGTCGAAGCAGTCTTCGTCGAAGGCGCTGACCACAGTTTCAACCAACCCGCCCATAAAGCACAACTCACCGAAACGATTGCCAACTGGATGCGTAGCCGTCCATACTAAGTCCTTCTTGGCCAAATCAGTTGACTAACTGATTCGCCCCACAACCAGCTAGGCTCTAGCAAATTACTACTGCCTTCCGCACCCTACCCCCGACGTATTCGCATCACTTAATTGCAGCGCGTATTTTGGCTCTAAATCCCACACACACATACGACATGACACCTCAACCACTCATCGGCCTACTGTTCCACGCGCTCGGCGGAGTCGCCGCAGCCAGCTTCTACGCACCACTTAAATTCATCCGCAAATGGCCCTGGGAATGTTTCTACTTGGCGATGGGAGCCTTCGCATGGTTGCTCACGCCATGGATCTTCGCCGGCGCAACCACTCCCGATCTATTCGGCGTGCTCTGCCGCGCACCTGCCTCTGCACTGGGGTGGACCTTTCTATTCGGGCTATTGTGGGGCGTCGGAGCGGTCACTTACGGGTTGACGATGCGTTACCTCGGCATGGCGCTGGGCATGTCCGTCGCATTGGGATTTTGCGCATTGTTCGGCACCCTGATTCCACCGATCTTCCGCGGTGAACTGATGACTGTCGCGTCCACCACTGGCGGGCAAGTGGTGATCGGCGGAGTCGCACTCTGCGCGGTGGGCATTCTAGTGGCAGGCTACGCGGGCTTCCGTAAAGAGCGCGAACTACCCGCCGAGCTAAGCGCCGACCACAAGTCCGGCGACGACGAGTTCGCCCCGATCAAAGGACTGGTGGTGGCCTTTATCTGCGGACTGATGAGTGCCTGTTTCGCCTTTGGCATACAAAGTGGCGTGCCAATTGCCGAACTCGCGGTCGAAGCCGGCGCCAACCCGCTGTTTCAAAACAACGTGGTGCTCTGCGTCATCCTGCCGGGCGGATTCCTCACCAACACACTCTGGTGCCTGTATCTGAATCGCCGCAATAAAACCTTTAGTGGCTACCGCTCTGCAACGCCCTCGGAGACGACCGGCATCCTCACCCTGTGCGCCGCGTCCGGCATTATTTGGTATTTCCAGTTTTTCTTCTACGGCATGGGCTCGACAAAAATGGGCGCCTTCGACTTCTCCAGTTGGTCGCTGCATATGTCGTTCATCATCATCTGTGGAAATTTATGGGGGCTGTTTTTCAAAGAATGGCGCGGCGTGACTCGTGCCACACTGAGCATTGTATGGACAGCCATCCTATTGCTTATTCTATCCACAGTGATCATCGGTTGGGGCAACTCACTGGGCACCACTGCGCCAGCGCACTAATCTGAAATACCAGCTCGCAGACTTCACTGCCCAATTCCTAATTCAGCTGAGGATGAGCCACATCAATCCCCAAAGGATTTTTCAGGTACTCACCAGCAAATGGTTTATTGTGCTCCTAACGGATGCGCCCGATTACATGATCGACCCCACTGCTGATTAGGGACCGGCCCTAGCCAGAGTTCCAACCTGCCGCCGCGGGCAAGCTCTCGATGATGGATCCAGCTGCGGTTGAACGACTGGCCATCCAATTCTGCTTTCTGGATGTAGATGTTTTGCGGGGAATTGTTATGGGCTTCGATAGTGAAGGTTTTGCCGGAGCAGTATTCAGGATCGAGCTGAACCTCTACTTTGTTAAACACCGGGCTGGTTATTTGGTATTTACCATCGCCGGGGTTGATCGGATGGATCCCCATCGCGGCCAGCACATACCAGGCCGACATCTGACCGACATCTTCATTGCCACAAATTCCATATCGATCAGCGCCATAGGCTTTTTCGCAAATGGTGCGTGTCCATTTCTGAGTCAGCCAAGGCATGCCGATTTCGTTGAACAGGAACGGCACCTGATGCACTGGTTCGTTAGCGTGATTGTAATAGTCGTTCCACAGAAAGTCGGACGGGGTGTTGTCGAACAACGCCACCAGCTCGGCGGTAAAATGTGCGCGTCCCATCAGCTCGACTAGGCCGGGCACATCGTGCGGCACAAACCAGCCCTGCTGATACGGATTCGACTCGCGGCAGCCTTGGCCATGCACCGTCTTGCCCTGCCATGCCGCCCAATTACCAGCATCATCCTTTGCTCGGAACCACTGTACTTCATCGTTCCATAAGTTTTTGTAAGCCTTACTTTTGGCATAGTATTCGTCGGCGATTGCCTGCTTGCCGAGGCTCTCGGCAAAATGGCCGAGGCACCAATCCGCATAGGCATATTCGAGGGTTTCAGAAATCACGCCTTTGTCACCCTTGGCATAGCCCCGCTCACCGTTGCCGAATGTATCGACCGAGTTTTTCGAGTAACTGAACGCCTGATCGATGTCATAATTTCGAATGCCCTTTTCATAGGCATCAACAATTACCGACACCGCAGGGTTACCAAGCATACAGCCGGAATACGCATTCAGAATTTCCCAACGCGGTAGATACTCCCGACCGCTCAGCTCAGCAATCTGCAGCAACGAGTTGATCTCGTCGTTCACCATGCTCGGATTAATCAGCGTCTGCAGCGGAAACTGCGAGCGAAACACATCCCAACCGCTAAAAACTGATCGATAAACAAAGCCGTCGGCCTGATGAATGTTGCCGTCGGATCCAATGTAGTTGCCGTTCACATCCGAAACCGCGCGCGGATCAATCATCGTATGATACATCGCGGTGTAGAATTTGGTATGGTCGTCATCCGTCCCACCCTCTGCCTTTAGCTTACCGACCGCATCGGTCCAAAGCGAGCGGCTCGCGTCAACAACCGCATCAAATTCCCAGTGTGGAATATCGTGCTGTAAGTTAGACTGTGCCCCCTCTATACTAACAAATGAAATGCCGGATTTAACCAGTACCACTTCGTCGGCTGCGGTTTCAAATTCGGTAAAGAATCCTAAATGCTGCCCCTGTGCCTGCGTCTGGCCATACACCACGGGTGCCGCCGCAACGATTGCTTGATAAGCCTCACTCTCGATCGCCTGTCGCTTGCGGCTCCCACCCTCGGGAATATCCGCACTCCAAATGCCGTGTCGTTTCAACGGCTTGCTAAACTGACAGTAGAAGTAAACCGTATAATCGGCTTTGCCATCGCCGTTGCCCCAGCCACCACCTGCCGGCGGGCATTTCATCCAGCCGCTAATCGTATGCTCATCTACCACCTGCACAAACTGTTCGGTCGAGGTGCCGCCCACTCGGCGCGACAGGTCGATCTGAATGCGTGCCTGTTTGTTAGCGGGAAAAGTGAAGCGCAGTATACCAGCTCGCGGCGCGGCAGACATCTCGGCGCGGATGTTATAATCAGCCAAGGTCGCGGCATAATAGCCTGCCCGAGCAACTTCGGTCTCGTGTGAAAAGCGCGAGCGGTAGCCCGTTTCGGGTTGCACCGGATTGCCCCGATTGGTGTGTAGTTTACCAAGCGTTGGCGTTACTAAAAAATTCCCCAAATCCCCATACCAGCCCACTCCGCTCATATGGGTAAAACTGAACCCTTCAATCGTGGTATGCTCATACGAATAGCCCGAACCGTTGTCGCCGCCGGTCAAAGTATCGGGGCTCAGTTGCACCAGTCCAAACGGCGTCGCCGCCCCCGGAAACGTTTTCCCTAATCCGTGCGCATCCTCGGTGCCCTGGCGGTAAGTCACTGCCCCGATCATTGGATCAATACAATCAACCGGAGCCCTTGCGGCCACGGCTCCCTGCGACAACAACAAAAACAGACCGAGCACCACGGCCCCTAGAGTAATACAGAATAAATTCATTTATTTATTCAAAGTTAGTTTCTGCTTAGGCATCCTTATTATAATAAATCGATTCGATTTCCTCCATAGAGCGACCGGTGGTTTCCAATATCCACTTCCAAAGCATGAAAATCTGCGGCACCAGAATCGCGGCGAAGATAAAGAATCTCACCGCAGGCCCATCAATCCCTTACACTTGGCGTGAATCGGCCAACAATCGTATCAGTCGCCCACATTGTCAAAATAACAATCGGCATCGCCTTGCGAAAGCAGACGACAGCAAGTAACACGGGGATCAGTGCAATACTGCGCGAGGTAATGTGGACAGTGACAGAAATAACCCCGCTACCCATGCATACGATGCTTTCCCCACCGAGTCGTGATGTGTGCGCTAGGCTATTTGATCGCTTGGATCAACCGAGCAGAACGCGGCGCGAGGCCTTTTACAGTATACGATCCTTCATGCTGGCCGAGCGCTTCGTCCGTCCAGAAGTCAGTTAAGTTGCCACTGGTGCTCAGTGGCACCGTGAGATCAATCGTTTCGGTATCACTCCAATTAAAGAAATAGTAATACTGCGTGTCGCCGAGATCGGTGATACCGGTTTCCAATTTGGCATTAGCAAAGCGGGCACCCTTGCCGGTCGGCTTCAGCAACTTCTTCAATATGCCGACTTCTTTTGCATGCAGGTGTTCGGCCTTGTCGCCGCTCAGGATAAAACCGCCCACCGCGTGGATCGAAGTGGCGTGAAACATCCATTCGTTTTCCGTCACGTTCCCTTCTATATTCCAAGGGCTGTCAGTTGTCAGCACAATGCAGTCCGGATCGGAATCCCACAGCGTGCCATTTTGCCAGCAGCGGCTGAGGTTTTGCACTGCCAGTGACTTGAAAGACCACCATGCTCGGCGGATATCGCCGCTGGTGCGCATCGCAGTCACCAAGCCAAACGAGGGCCAGATCGGCGCGTTGCATCCCAGCACGACGGTTTCATCGTCGCAGCCACGCAGCACCGCTTCCATGCCCTGGCGATAGGCCTCGATCCGCGAGGCGTTCTGCACATAGTGCGCCCCGTCCTGAATCGCGCCCCAATAGTTGGCGTCGAGCTTGAAATAGTTCACGCCCCACTCTTCCCGCATCGTGCGGAAGATGTTCTCAAAATGCGCCTGCACTTCCGGATGCGTGCCATCGAGTGCATACCATGGGCCGTAGCGCCAGCCGCCAAACGACACCGTGCTGGAATCGAGCGGCTCACCTTGCGCATTCTTCACGAACCAATCCGGATGCTCACGCAACACCCGCGAATCCTGCTGAGCGATAAAGGGCGCGACCCAAATCGCTGGCTCAAATCCCTTTGCTCGAATGTCCGCAATGGTCTGCTTCACGTCGCCATACTCTGGGTTCGGATCAAACCAATCGCCGAAAAACGGTTGATAGCCATCGTCCAACTGAATGAATTTCAGCTCGGGCACCTTCTGCTTAAAGGTATCCAAATTGTCCCGAATAATATCATCGGTGACGTCCATCCGGTAGCAATACCAAGAGCACCAACCTGTAGCGACCGGGCTGACTTTGCGCGGTGGATGATGCCGGTTAATCTCATCGGCCAATTGATTGAACAAGTCGCCCTGCCGCTCGCCGTTCATGATCACAAACTCTTCTAGATCCCAACTTTCACCGGGCTGCAGAACGAGCCCTTCGGCATCGATCGAGACGAGCAGTTGCTGCGCATTAAAACTAATGCGGCCGATAAAGCGGTGGCAGGACGTGAAGCCCAGCAATAGATTGTCGGACTCGGTGAGGTTCAGATTCAACACGCCATAAGCGGTCGGCAAGCCACGGAAGTCAGGAATTTTATAATGCTTCGAATCGGAGTTATTGCCGATAGCCTCGCGTTGACTCAGCGTGCCCCCGTTTTGATACAACATCTGGAAGCCCTCGCCGTAGATTGGCGTATCAGGCGAAAAACCGTGTTCGGCCACTTCAAACAGCACGATGTTTTTTGGGCGTAACGAGGTGTCTCCGATATTTGTCACCGAAGCCTTACAATGGCTGCCGTCCCATATCCGCTCTACCTGAATCTGATCGGTTGCAATGGCCTGCCCCTGTAGATCCTCGACCACCCAATCTGCCTGCTGCAGCACGGAGAGGAAACGCTGCCCCTGCTCGGATGTGACCTTAGATTCTGATAGCGTCTCTGGCTTCGC
>JAFMHF010000004.1:0-21410 GCA_017854655.1 Puniceicoccaceae bacterium
CCGAGAATTTAATTGCCAAGTAAAATAATCCAGACCTTGTTGATGGTTCATTTTCGGTGCCGGCGATGCCGCACCTTAATACACGTACAAAACCGCTCCCTAATTTATTCCATGCGTCGCAAATGGCTCTCCACTCTGACATTATTTTCTCTGTTTGTGCATGCCGCTTCGGCGCAGCCTGCAGTAGTTGCAGTGGTGCCGAGCGCGGTGCCTCCAGCGCTGGACGCGGCACCGCTGCTGCCGTCTGCCGAGCGCGATTATACCTTTGGCTATTGGCTGAATGGGATGCGCAAGCATGCCGACGATCAGTCGGCAGATGTGCTGTGCCTGGAGACGGGTACCTTTGGCTTTGCCTTGGACCTTGCTGATTTAACAAAGGCGCGCTTGGGCACATTTGCGCAGTCGATCGACTATAGCGAAGCACTGGCGGCGGGGGCGGAGCGAATGGAGCAGTTGCAGTCGACTGAGCTGGCGATTGAGTTGGAGTCGAAGGGCACGGTCTTTCGCGCGGTGACTTGTAAGGCGGGGCAGGGTAATTCCAGTGGCGGCAAGCATTTACAAGATGCGTGGCTGTGGGAGTCGGGCAGGCTGGCGCAGCATTATGAGCTGCATGGTTTGCGCTTTGAGGACGCACAGGGGCGCCAATTGGGCGTGGATGGCTCGTTGAGTCTGTTCGCTTGGCCGCAGTCGTTGAGTCTGACCGCCGACCTCGCGCCGAGCCTGATTTACACTGAGGGTTGGCACCAAGGGGTCATTAAGAATGGCCTCTGTGTGATCGAAAAACCGTGGCAGGTGCCGCATGACGCGCGCCTCGAGTCTCCGGAGATGACGGTCGAGTGTTGGGTCAAAATCCCGGAAAGCATGAAGTCGGCTGCGACTGGCTATCTGTTGGCTAAGAACGGACATGAGGGCAGTCACGGCCACTATAGTTTTAAGATCCGGCACGGCAAGGTGTTGGCGAATATGAATATCGCGCCGGGAGAGGAAGGGCGACGCACGATCGAGCAGCGCGGTGGCAGTTTTAAAGAGAATGCCTGGAATCATCTGGCGATGACCTATGATGGCAAAGCAATGCATTTCTACGTCAATGGAAAGCTGCAAGGTACGGAGGTAGTCAATCTGGAGCGGCGTCCCGGCCAGGGGCAGTTGGTGCTGGGGCAACGCGCGGATGGTAAGGGTGCCATCACCAAAGCGGTGTATGATCAAGTGCGCGTGTGGAATCGCTCGCTGTCGCAGCAGGAATTGCAGGCACATGCGAAGGCGCCTGAAAGCCTGCCGAATACGAGCGGTTTAAATTATAATGAAACCTTTGACGGTTATGGCGCTGACGAAGTGATGGTTCCCGAGTGGAGCGATGTTACAGTGCGGCTGCGTCTGGGTGAGGCTGTGGCGGAACAACAGGTCGCCGGAGTGTGGGCGATCGGCAAAAAAAAGCAGTTCAATTTAACCTGTCCGTTCGGGCAGGATGCCGCCGTTCCGCGGCAGGCGGTGTCGATCAAAGTCAGTGCGCCGCGGGATGCGCCTTATCCGGTTAAGTTTGATCCGGCGTATAATTGCTACGTTGCCGAGGTATATCGTAAGAACCGGGGATGGGGTAGCGGTTACACTGATATCCGCGACTACGACGAATTCGATTTAGTGGTGGAAAACACTGGTGAGACTGCGGTGAAAGTACCGTTGATGTTCTACCTGCGCAATCCGGCCAATATCACTGGGATGGTGCCGATATTGTGTGATGCCGACGGCGTGCCGACTGGCATCCCAGTGCAGGTGAGCAAAAATTGGCACTACGGTAAGTTAGGGGCCTATTTCCGCGGCACCATGCAACTACCCGCCCAGCCGGGGAGCACGACCTATAAGCTGCGTATCGCATACGGATTTTACGGCACGCTGCCATCTGCCAGTCATGCGCAACTCTCATTGGTCGGCTACGGTGGTCTGGGCCGCTGGGATCAGCTCGCGATCGGTTGCTGGGGTGAGACGATTTGCTTCGATATGGATATGAGTCTGGTGGATGTGGCGATTACCGATGTGCGGATGTTGATGGCGCGCAATGGCAAGAACGGCGGCAAATGGAATTGGACCGACGCTGGCTGGGGCGGGGACTGGTTGTACGTGAAAGACGCCAAAAAGCAGAAACTGTATTTTAGTGAGATAAAAACCGCGTATCTAGCGCATGGGCCTTGCCTGACCGAGGCGCGCTACGATGGCAACTATGGCAGCCAGCGCGAAGTCAAGCTGCAGGCAAAGGTGCAGACCTTGCGCACCGATGATTTTGCCCGCACCTTTCAGACCTTCAACTATAGCTTTGATCAAACGGTCTCCGTGGAGCAGGGCTGGCTGTATAAAATGGGGCGCACCGGCGGCTATGTGACGCCAAAGATCGCCTACGGCAATCGGGAGGGCCTTCTGCAAAAACACGACGTGCCGAACGGACTGAAGAATGGATCACAGTTCCTCGGCAAAACCACTTTGACCGGAGACGGTCCGTGGTGGGTGGCGTTTCCGGGGGCCTATCATAATAATGATCGCGATTGGGGTACGGGTTCCCGAGCATTGGTGATTCGGTCCTACAAAGCGGTGATCGCTGGCAAAGAATATAGTAATCCGACGGTTTCCTTTCCTGCCTACCATCCCTCCGGAGGTAGATTATCGAATCTCGATTGCCTACTAACAGCACCGGAAGGCGTGACCGCCTTTAACGCTGGGGACAGTTTGGAGTTTGAGGTGGAATGGATTACCTTGCCCCGCATTGCAGATGATTATTACGGTCCGAATGAAATCTTCAGGCAGCATATGGCTGAAAATCCCTCTTCTTGGAAGACCACCTACCGCGAAGCCATTGGCAACGACTTGCAGGTCGTCGTCAACGGCGGCACGCTGCTGCACAATTATCCGATCATCATTCAGGCCGAGCAAGGCGAGGTGAGGGTGGCAATCGAGGGCGGCGTTGGCACTGTGCCGATTCGCTTCGAGGGCCTGAAATCAGCCACTGATTATACCCTGTATCAACTCGTCAATGGTCAGCTGGTCGCACTCGATCAAGCCGTGCATGGTAACGATTTTTGGCAGACCGATTACGACGCGAAATCGAACAGCTTCAAAATGACCTTCAATCTGCCACTCGATCAGGGCGGCCCGAGTGAGTGGTTGTTGCGGATGGATCAGTGATTACCCACTGCGACTCACTGAAATTATCAAGTCGTCCGTTCAGGCTGCCTGGTTTCAGTCGAGGGCTGGCTTGGTTAGTCCGCTGTGAAGATGCCGAGTCGATGGGCACGGTCGACGGCGGCGGCGGCATTGGGGACTTTGAGTTTTTCGTAGATGTGTTGCACGTGGTAGGCCACGGTGGTGATGCTAATCTTTAGATGGCTGGCGATCTCTTTTTTCGCCATGCCTTGCCCGATCAGTTCGAGGACTTCTAGCTCGCGCTCCGACAGTGCTTTATCGGGCTGGGTGAGTTTTGGTTTGCCGCGCAGTGAGTTGATGATGAAGCGTGCGACTTCTGGATCGAGCGTCGCGCCGCCTTCCATCACGGTTTGAATGCCTTCGGTGATCTCCTTGAACGTGGCAGATTTCAGTAGGTAGCCTGCCGCGCCCTCTGTGATGGCTCGTGTGACATCGGCGGCGTTATCGGATTGTGTGAGGATGATCACTTCGGAATCGGGAGCATACTGTTTAATCCAAGGCAGCGCTTCGATCCCCGACATACCAGGCAGGTTTAGATCGAGCAAAATTACATCCGGTTGGGTTTCGGGCGCCGCATTCTGTACGCTTCGCAAGGCGATTTCGGCTGTACCAAATTGGCTGGTCAGCTCCATGTTTTCGTTCTGTTCCAGGGCGATGGCGATCGTCTGCCGATAGCCGATGTGGTCTTCCACCAGCATGATGCGAATTGTTTTTTTGTTCATTACAGGATTCTGAATTTACGGGGTTTCACTGTTAGGCTGATGCGGGTGCCGCCTTCGGTCGGGTGCTCTGCGACTACTCGGCTCCTGAGTAGCCGCGCGCGGCGTCTGATCGAAGCGGGCACTTGGTCTTGGCTGGAATCGATGCCGTGGCCATTATCAGTGACCGTCAGGCAGATGTTTTTTTTGGTGGCGACTAAGAGAATGGAGACCTTCGTTGCACCTGAATGGCGCAGGATGTTGACCAGACACTCCTTGAAGAATAGGAAAATATCGATGCGTGTGCGGGGTCGTAGTGAGTGCAGTAGGTCCTCGCCTGAGAATGCGATTTTGTAGTCCAGATCTGAGAGGAGTCGCCTAGACGAACGTTGCATCTCGTCGACCAGGTCCTCGCAGATGCCTTTGGCTTCGAGCATGTTGGTGCAGTAGCGCGCGGCGGTGCCGCTGCGATCGGTGAAGATCCGGATGCGGTCGAGCAGCTTGCTTAGTTTGTCGGGCGAATGGATCAGCTCTTTGGACAGATCGCTGAGCAGGCCGATGGTGTGCAGGTTCGCGCCGAGCTCGTCGTGTAGGTCGGCGGCAAAGCGTTCTTTAATGCGGACGGCGTGACGCATGTGGCGCATGCGTCCGATTAGAATGATGAAGCCGATGCCGACCACCAGTAGGGCAGTTAGCCAGATGAATCCCTGCAGCAGGATTTTTTGGCGGGCATAGCGGCGATTGAGTTCGGCGGCAACCAGCGGGCGTTCGTTCTCTAAATCATGGCGGCGTGCCAGTTCTTCTACCCATTGTCGCACGGGCAGGATTTGGCCATAGAGGTTATTGCCATCCGTCAACGCGGCGAGAGATCGCCCCGGGTCGTCGAGCATGTGATCAGTCGCTGGTTTGTGCAGTGCCACATTTTGCCCGTCAGAAAAAAGCTCAATTTCAGCGAACCCCATTTGAGCCTGATATTCGTTGTCTTCATCGAAAATGTAGGGTTCCAGCGACGTGAGGCGCACAAAGCGGCACCGAGTCTCTGGTAACCGCTGTGTGAGAATGGGGCCCACATCGTAAATAGATTCTCTGCGATATTCGGTGAGCGGGACTGCATCGGAGAAGTCGGCCTTCTGGGCTCCCTCGACCAGTAGTCGGACGGGCTGGCCGTATCCCGCCGGCGTGGCTTGAGGAATGGTGTCGTTGAAATCGATGGCATGCAGCTGAATTCGGTTTAAAGCATGCACCCGTTCGAGGTCGATGCTGATGGAAGGCTGCGCATCGCTACTTGCCATTCCGAGAAAGGCAATTGTGCCCTCTCCGCGGCCAGCGTCCATCATATACGGCATAAAGCCGTCCACTAGAAATGCTTTTTTGCGGGCACCGCTTTCCGAATAGACCATTGATGAAATCGTCACCGGTTGATGCAGCGCCACGTTTTCCGGGCCGTTGAAAATCATGATTTCAGACAGCTCTAGATTATATATCCCGTCGAACTGACGTGGCGATAATATCGAGGCCTCGACTCGCACCCAAGAGGCGGTGGTTGCAGCCTGGATGAGTAAAGGGGCGATACGCGGCAGGATATGTGAATCCTCGTTGAATGAGGCGATCACGCTCCCTTCTGGGTCGTGTGCCGTGCCAGCGATAATACGGAACTGCAAGGGGAAGCCATCGGCTTTGAAACCCGATTTTGTGTCGCGCCAGATGGTAGGTACCAGCACGATTTGATCGATCGGGGTGTCCGCTTCCAGCTGTATCTGCACCCACTCCGTGTGCTCAGGTTCTAAATGGGCAGCGGAACGATAGCCAATCGAGCCGACTCCGCTGCGCAGACTGTAGTGTGCTAACTGATTGAGTTCGGCATCAATATCCGCCGCACGTTGTTCCAGTTGCGAGAGGGAGGCATCGTGCGGCTCTGGGGCGGGGGAGCTAGGGGCGAGCCCGTAAGCCAACCCCGGAAAGCAGCTCGCCAGCAGGAGCAGTCGGAGTAAAGGTGCTACGCTTGTTTTTTTAAGCTTCATGCGTGCTGGATCAGAAATTTGAAATTAGGGTAGGGATACTTGGTTCGGTCGCTGCACTGAAGCAAGCAACTGTCATTGCGATTTGAACAGGATAGCGTAGCAGACTAATTTCGACCACCCTATAAACAGAGGGTAGTCAGGCAAACCCGGGGATGTATACTATGTGCATGTTTGGTACGTCGTGTGCCTTAATTTGGCGTCAGTTGCTTTAGCGCTACCAGTAAATTTATAAACAATATGAAAAATATCGTATGTTCAATCAGTGCGGCCATCGCCGTGGGACTTTTTGCTGCACCTGTGTGTGCGGTTGAGAGTCTGCAGCCAAACATCGTGCACATCCTCGTCGATGACCTCGGCTGGCAGGATCTGGCTTGTTATTATGAGGCGATTCATGACGACCCGTCGTTGCATGAAACACCGAACATCGACCGTGTCGCCAGCAAGGGGATTCGGTTTATGCAGGCCTATTCGCCATCGCCGACTTGTTCGCCGTCGCGGGCCGCCTATCTTTCCGGCCAGTTCGGCGTGAAAAACGGGGTCTACCATGTCAAGGGCAGTCGCGTGCCGCGGGCGTGGGGAAAGCGCTCCGAATTAAACCCTCATTATTCGGCACGACTCGATCCGTCGAAGGTCATCATTCCACAGGAATTGAAGAAGGCCGGTTATACCACCGCCCATGTCGGCAAGTGGCATGTCTGCGGCGAGAATATGGTGCCGACCCCACTGCAGCTCGGCTTTGATTTCTCCTATGGCAGGAATCATGTCTACAACGATACGGAGATCGTCGATCCCAAGGATACGAAGATCAACAACAAGGAGGGCATTTTTGCGCAGCCGAAGAACAACCGATTGACGGATTTCGACAATCCGCTGTTCCTGCCGTTGCTCGAAGATGAGCGTCCCTACGATAGCCTGACCGATATTTCCGTTCGCTGGCTAAACAAGGTGGGGCGCAAGGATCAGCCATTCTTCCTGAATTTCTGCCCGAAGCTGGTGCACGGCCCGATCATGACGCGCGACCGTAAGCGTCTGGCTCATTATTGCAAAAAGCTCGGCATCGATTTCCCGAAGGATCCTGGTGCGATCTGCGATCCCGATGCGCCCGGTCATAATAATCCGTATTATGCCAGCATGGTGGATTCGGTCGACTGGATGGTCGCTCAGGTGGTCAACACACTCGAGTCGCTCGATGATCCGCGCAACCCCGGTCATAAGTTGATCGATAACACGTATTTGATTATCAGTTCCGACAACGGTGGCGCGCAGCGCTTGGCGACTTGGAGGGGCTTGGACGGAAAGAAAAAATATG
Organism: Puniceicoccaceae bacterium; assembly: GCA_017854655.1. Classification (GTDB taxonomy): domain Bacteria; phylum Verrucomicrobiota; class Verrucomicrobiia; order Opitutales; family Coraliomargaritaceae; genus Lentimonas. Next base: position 7,218 of record JAFMHF010000004.1, read on the forward strand.
AAAAAGTGACCGACAATGCTCCGCTGCGTGAAGGGAAAACTTACATGTATGAAGGCGGCGTTAAGATTCCGTTTATTGTGATGGGGCCTAGAATTAAGCCCGGCTCGGTGAATGAAACGACGCCGATCTCCTTATTAGATCTGTTCCCGACCTTTATGGCAATGGGCGGCATGCAGCCCGATGTATCCTTGGATCTGGACGGGTGTAACATCCTGCCCTTGATCAAAGGCGAAGGTTCGGCGGCGCAGTTTGCCGATGGCTCTGCCAGAGATACCCTGTTCTTCCATCATCCTGCGGATAACAAATCGTATTCTGTCATCCAGCGAAAGGGCTGGAAGTTGATGAAAAACACTGGGCCACTTCTGACGGAAGCGCCGGAACTTCAGTTGTTCAAACTCTACAACGAAGACGGTTCTCAAAACGACATCAGCGAGACGAGCAACCTAGTGGACCAATACCCCGAGATGACTCAGCAGTTGCTGGGTGATCTGACGAATTGGATGCAGACAAACGATGCGCGCGTGCCGCATTTGAATCCCGACGCAGAGGCCGACCTTCCAGGCAAGAGCGATGTGCCCGTCATGACTGGATTGGGCAGCGAGGAGAGCCGGATTTGGGCGACCTTCGAAACGCAAGCGAATGTCGCAGTGGAGACAGCCTATATGATGTATAGCCTGAATGGCGGCACCGAGCTCAAGTATCGTGCGCCGCGCTTGGAGGAGTGGATTTACGCACCGGTCAAATTGACAGACGGGCGCGTCGAAGCGGTGGCACCTCCGGGCATGACGCACGCGGTGTTCTGCCTCATTGATGCCAATAACTTCCTCGTTTATTCGGAACCCGTTCCACCCGTTGGAAAGGTCCGTATTGATGCTGCGGTGTCGCTCGAACTTGAGGATGGCTACGCATATAGTCCCGGCCTGTTTTCAATGATCAAGGTCGGGCATGAAGCACGCGGTAAATTAATGAAGCAGGGCATCAATGTCGACGCGCTGACCCAAGCGCTCAAAGCCGCACGGGCGACCTGTAAACTGCCCGTCGAGGAAAAGACGTATGCCCTCGCAATCCGCAATTTGCGCCACGCGATCCGCGCCTTTGACGGCCAAGTGCCCGAAGCTTCGCTGGCAGATCTGAACAGTATTAATTTAGGTAAGTGGTAAGTTGGTAGTGTATTTTGGAGGGCAACGCTCCGTCGTTGCCGACGCATATTGGAGGGTAATGCTCCGTCATTACCGCAGAACCAATGGCAACGTTGTACCAACACCGACGCGGCAATGACGGAGCATTGCCCTCCAGCAAAAAAAAAACTACAGCCACCCTCTAAACAGAGGGTATTCAGCAACCCGGATGGAGGCTATTATCGTTCCATCTTTGCTGCCCTGACCGTGCTTCGACTTTCAGCCGCTTTCGGGGAGCACGTATCAATTTAAAATAACTATGAAGACCAATCAATTTAAAATAACTATGAAGACCATCGTCTATTCAATCAGTACGGCCATCGCCGTGGGGCTTTTTGCTGCACCTTTGTGTGCGGTCGACGCGCCGAAACCAAACATCGTGCACATCATGGTCGATGATCTCGGCTGGCAGGACATTGCCAGTCACAAAATCGACGGTAATCCTGTGTATGAAACGCCGCATCTCGACCGTTTGACACGGGAAGGGCGTCGATTCACGCAGGCTTATTCACCCTCCGCAAGTTGCGCTCCTTCACGTGTGGCATTTTTGCGCGGCCAGAATCCTGCCAATACTGGGGTGTATCATGTATCCGGCGGGCAGATTCCTCGCCCATGGACCGACGGCAGTAATCGTATTTGTCCTTACTACGTATACGGCTTGCCAGTAGAAGAACCGATGATTCCGGAATCCTTGAAAAAAGCAGGCTATATTAGTGGTCATGTAGGGAAATGGCACGCTGGTGGAAAATCGGCGGGTTATCCGTTCCCCCTAGACCAGGGGTTTGATTTTGGATTCTCCGAGCGCAATGGAAATCAAAAATATTACAACGATCCCGAGCTTTGGAATCCTAGCCAGGACAAGAAAGACACCTTCTTTGGAAACTGGGCGTCCATTAAGCCTGATCGTCTATCCAACTTTGCGACCTCAGGTTCGGATGATCCCTATCAACTGGATGAAGACGGTCGTCCTTTCGACAAGCCACTTGATTTGGCTTTGGGTTTTATGCGTAAGAATAAGGGCGAACCTTTCTTCCTCAATTTCTGCCCTTATCTGGTGCATGGGCCGATCGGTACCCGCGATAGAAAACGCTTCGAACATTACTTGCAGAAAATGGGCTATGATTTCCCGACTGATCCTGGCTCGTTAGATAAAGGTAAATCGGGGCACACTAATCCGTATTACGCTACCATGGTAGACACTTTGGATTGGATGGTGGGTGAGGTGATGGAATATTTGGAAACCACGGACGATCCACGTAACCCGGGGCATAAGTTGATTGATAACACCTACCTGATTGTAGATTCTGATAACGGAGGCGTGATTCCTTATACTGATAACGCTCCGCTTAAGGGCGGAAAACAACAGACCTACGAAGGCGGTATACGCATACCCTTTCTGGTTAAAGGGCCGGGTGTTGAGTCGGGAAGTATTTGTGAAACGCCGATTAATCTCATCGACCTTTATCCGACTTTTATGGAAATGGCGGGCTTGCCCGCAGATCCTAGTCTGGAACTAGATGGTTATAATATTCTGCCTCTGATTCAGGGTACGTCCGATAAAGTTGTAAAGGCCGATGGCTCTATTCGCGAATCGCTTTACTGGTTCTTCCCTTGGGATGCCCATATGTCTTCGTCCTTGCGTAAAAGCCAATGGAAGTTGGTTAAAAACTACGGCGGGTGGATGGGCAGTAATGCCGATGCGAAAGTGCAGCTCTTTCGTTTGTATAATGATGACGGTTCGGCCAATGATTTGGGAGAGGCACAAGATGTAGCGGATCAATACCCCGAACTGGCCCGGTCCCTGTTAGCCGAATTGGATCTAGAAATTGAGAAAACAGGGGCTCCAGAGCCTCGGCGCAATTCTAATGCAAAAAGCGTGACGCCAGAAGAATTGGCTGCGTTGCCTGCGGTGTTGGAATTGGGTTCAGAGAGGGATCGCGTATGGGTAACACTAGAATCGGGTGCTGAAAAATCAACCATCCGTGAAGCACAACTTTTATACACCATGAACCCTAAGCCCTTTGACTCAACACGTGGTCATCGTGAGGAGTGGCATACTGCGCCAGCAAAAATAACTCAGGGTAAGGTGGAGGCCTTGATGCCTCCGGGTGCAACGCATGCCGCGTTTGCGATGGTCGATGCCAATGGATTTTTAATTAATTCCGAGCCTATGCCTGCGGTAAAAGACGTGGGCCATGAAATCCGCAACTCCAATATACTGGAAAACGGATTTGCCTACAAGCCAGGTCTATTCGCACTGATCGAGTTGGGGCAGAAAGCTCAACTATCCGCTGAAGCGATGGGCCAGGATGTAACGGCGTTGAAGAAGGCCCTCAATGCTGCCAAGCCTGTGTATAAAAGGACTACAGCATCGGATGAGGCGTATTGTGATGCGATCCGTAACTTACGGGCTTCCATTCGTAACCTGAAAGGTACTTCCGAGTCCGCCCATCCCGCGATCAATCGCTTCCCGACTGATCTGCGGTTTTAAGTCTAGTCGATATCGGAGACTTTCAGTTTTGGGCCAAGCGTGATCGGGTCTTCTAGCTAGGGTCATTTCGTCTGCTCGGCTATGAATGGTGTGTGATCTAACTAAAGAGTTATGTTGAAAATAAGAAAAATTGGTGTGGGAGCGCTAGCTTCATTGATGTTGGTTCAGAGTGGCGTTGCTGAAAGCCAGGCGGCATTACCAACTCCGCCGGAGGTTTGGCAAAACTACGATCCAGATGCAGGCAATTTTAAGGAAGAGATTATTAAGGAGCAGACGAAGGGGGGCATTTATTATAAGGAGTCCTATATCTCTGCGTATGTGAATGGGATAGAGATCCGGGTGTTTTGTAAGTATGCCGTGAAGGCTGGAGCGAAGCAGGCCCCGGGACTGATGAATGTCCACGGCTGGATGGGCGGACCAGCTATCGATCAGGGATATGTCAATGACGGCTGGGCGGTCATGGCACACGATTATTCGGGTTTAACCAAACGGGAACATCATACCAAATACCCGAAAACAATGGGGCACGGACACATGGACGCTCGTGAAAAGGGGTTTAAACTCATCTATGACAGCATGCCCGACGGTAGTCAGATGATCGATCCCAAAGCCACCTCACACTACCTGTGGAATGCCATTCAGCGCAGGGCGCTCAGTTATCTTCTCGCCCAGAAAGAGGTCGATCCCGACCGCATTGGCGCCAAGGGCTATTCCTATGGCGGGACCATTATGTGGAATATGGGAATGGACCCTCGGGTCAAAGCCGTTGTCGCTTACTTCGGGATTGGCTGGATTAATTATTACCGGGATCGCTCGGTCTGGAAACATAACCTTCCGTATAAAGATGTACCCAAGTCGCCGGGGCAAGCGCTCTTCCTCTCCGCCGTCGCTCCTCAGGCACACGCACCTTATATTACCGCAGCCAGCCTCTGGCTGAGCGGATCCAACGACCATCACGGCGGACATGAACGTGGGTGCGATACTTTCAAAAAATTCAAAGCCGAGGTGCCGTGGGATTTTGCTATTCAGGCGCGCGGCCATCACAATACCGAAAAGCTGGGGGACGACTGCAAGCTCTGGCTCGAGAAGCACGTGCTCGAAAAAGATCACTTCTGGCCAGCGCGCTCTGATTCGAAGATCACGCTCGACGCTGACGGCGTGCCAGAACTGCACCTAACTCCTGCTAGTCCTGAGCGTATCAAAAATCTGCAGGTGTATATGTGCCTTAAGACAGCCAATAACATAGCCCGGGTCTGGTCGGATGTGACGTCTGTCCGCAAAGGCAATGTTTGGATCGCCAAATTGCCGGTATTTGACATCGATGACTATCTCTTCTCCTATGCTAATATCCGATACGAAAACGACAGTGTCGTTTCAACCGACTTTGAAGCGGTACTTCCGTCATCCCTCGGTAAGGCGGTAGCCACCGGCAAGAAGTCCGACATCATCTCGGAAGGAACGGGGCAATGGCATGATGTGGGGCCGGCCGAGGGGGTGGGGGGCATCAAAGGCTTCCGTCCTATCAATAATCGTTTTGGAACGTATAGCAGGCAGTTCGCCGACCCACGATGGCAGGCGCCAAAGGCTTCGAATTTGAAGTTTAAATTTTACTGTACTCAGCCACAACGGCTGCAGTTTGTTGCCAATGAACATTGGCTTGCCGAGATCGAGATGACAGCGTCCGACGACTGGCAGACGATGACTATACAGGCCAAGCAAATGAAGCATACATCGAACCAACAACCTTTCCATGACTGGTCGCGGGCTACGATTATCTCAATCAAGTCAGTGAAAGGGGCCGATATCACCAAGGTGGTCTTTGCCGATTTTAAATGGACCGCTGCCAAGGATGCGAAATCAAGTAAATTCAAACCAGACAGCGAAGGGAAACTCTACCTGACAAAAGAGATGGCGACAAAAACCAAAACGTTTTGGCGGGTGATGGATGATCAGTCGATCGAAGGCAAAAAGAAAATCAGTGTGGGCGGGAACATCTTCGATCGAGGTCTCGGAGTGCACTCTGAGTCAAATATCGTCTTCCCGCTGGACGGAAAGTTTAAAACATTCCACGTCGTTCCAGGACCGGACGATGCCCACAAGGGTCTGCTGGAAATGAAGATTTTGGTGGACGGCAAAGCGGTGTACGCCAGCGGTAAGGTTCGCAGTATTGGATTTGAGGCGCAACCTGTGATTATTCCTGTGCAAGGCGCCAAGGAACTGACCTTGATCGTGACCAACGGTGGCGACGACCTTGGCGGCGATCATGCCAGCTGGGCCGATGCGTATTTGACGGCTGGAGAGTAGGGAGAATCAAGAACTAGGAAACGAATATAATTACAAGAAAATGATTAATAATGGTTCTCTTTTATGTCATGGTTATCGTCGATGAGATTCATTCGATTGCAACGCCTACGACCATCTAAACTAGGTTAGCTGCGGATTCTTGAACTAGCCTGGTGAACTGACCGGGGATGACTCACTCACTCGGAGGGTCTAGCTTAATACCAATTCGGTAAGGTAAGATAATGCGTATTATATGGAATTAAACTAGATCTGTGGAGGGAAACGCTCCGTCGTTTCCACCTGAATCTAAGCGAATGCTGAATGAGGAAGGGCGTTTGTCCCAAACGCTGCAAAGTTCTGTGGGCACGAAAAAGGCCGCCACCTTGCGGTTGCAGCCTTCCCCTATATAACCCTAAAAAGTGTCTAGCGTTGGCGACGACGTAGCATCACAGCTGCCAGTGCGAAGCAACCACCGATGAGTGCGAAAGCGGAGGGCTCGGGGACGACGGAGACATCGAAGGTCAGGGTCATGGTGTCGTCAAGGTCACCCCAAGTGATCAGCAGGTTTTGCAGAGTGACTGCTTCATCAATATTGATGTAGTCGAAACTTGCGGTCTGAAAAGCCGCATCAGTCATAGTGCCACCACTGCTGAAATCCATCAAGATGATACTTTGGCCTCCCAACTCGTAGACAAAATTAGTGAAATCGACAATGTAGGTGGCATTGGTGATGCTGGGTGTCAGGCCGTTTGGCTGATTGCCAAGGAGAAGAGCACCAGGCGTCAAGGTGGTGAAATCGCTCGTGCCGAGCACATAGGTGAAGGAGTTGAGACCCTTCTGTTCCCAGTTGGCCATGTTGGCCTGCGCTCCGTCTTCAAAGACGATGCTCGCATCATCGAGATCCCAGAAGTTACCGGTCAGGCTGGAGGTGGCGTCGACGTTGATGGTGGCGTTGTTCAGACGGATCGCACCCAGGCCAGTATTGTCGAGCGTGGAACCTACCAGATTGATGGTGCTATTAGCGCTCAGAGCACTTCCGTGTGCAACAGTGTCACCATTGTTGATGAGCAGGGTATCATTGGCGATCGGAGCCTTGCCGTCTGGTGTGTCCCAGTTAGCGGCTGTATTCAGCAAGCCATCACCACCACTACCCGTCCAGGTCACGGTCTCGTTGATGCTGAGCTTCACGGCCTCTGTGGCATCGTCATAATACAGGCGGGCGGCATTGCTGCTGGTATTGTCAATGCTGAGAGTATACTGACCTCCGTCGGTGAAGGTGGCATTCGTCAGGCCAGTGACATCGCCACCAAAGTCTACAAGCGTTACATCTTGGGTGGCGCCGCCGTAGCTCGCCAAGTCGGCTGTGTAGGTTGTAGATGGAGAGGGGCTGCCGACATTAAAGTTGGTGGGCGTCAGAGCGGTGAAACCCGTACTGCTTAACTCAAAGTCAAAGACGTTGGTTCCCTTATGCTCCCAGTTGGTGGCGGTGAATTGGGCACCGTCTTGAAAGTTCAGGGTGGCGTTGTTAAGATCCTTAAAACCACCTGAGATAATGCCAGTAGAACCCACATTGAAGGTAGATCCGTTGAATCGTAGTAACCCCCCGCTCAATTCGCCATCCAGGTTGAGCGTCGCGTTTGCGAGGAAATTAGTACTTACATCGTAGGTCACGTTGTTGCCACTGCCGATGGTGATGATGCCAGTGTTGTCCGGTGCGGTGTTTGTATCCCAGTTAGTGATAGTGCTCCAGTTGCCCGTTGTCGCGCCGTCCCAGACAAAATCGGTCGCATGCGCGACAGGCAGGCTGCAAAGGGCGAGGGCGAGGGCGAGGGCAATGACGGGGTAGCTGTGTGGTTGTTTTAGCTTCATTGGATTGATATTAATTTTTGAAACGGAAGTGATTCTAGTAACCGTTATTGGCTAGCAGGGGCGCTGCAGTGAGAGTTTGAATAAGTATATAGTCTGCTACTTTGACTACCCTCTAAATAGAGGGTAGTGGGCAGTGAGTAGAACCAGTGGTAACGCCCCGTGTTTCAGGAGAATGGGAGATGTGAACTCTGCCTTATCATCCACCAGAATCTTCATCTCAACGATCCCGCCTCAGGGTCTCCGGAGTGAGCTCCGGCACGGGATCGTCGGCATAGCAAAGGACAATGACAGAGCTGCGCTCCTCGGTAGAACCTGTGCGGTTCAACTCCTGCTGCACGGACATTAAAAAAGCCGACCCGCTTCGCGGATCGACTTTTTAGAATGGGTGCAGGGACAGGATTTGAACCTGTGACCTTCAGGTTATGAGCCTGACGAGCTACCGGGCTGCTCCACCCTGCAATAAATTGTATTGAAACGTTTTGAAGCAGAAAAACGCTTTCTCTTCGTGCGGCTAGCCGTTTGAAGAAGTTGCGGACTAAACGCGCATGCGTGCTCGGTGTAAAGGGCTATTTTTATAAAAATGATCTTTTATCCTAGGGTGAAATCGGCGACCAGAAATCGAATCGGTGCCTTTCGAGTACGAGGTTTGGTCGGTCGAAACCGCGCTTTTATAAGATTCATGTTTTTTACGCTTTTCCTTCGGCGCTGGATCAGCGACAAAGTAGCTATGCCTTGGTATATTTACCACGCCTTGAAGCAGCTATTCCCTTCGGGGCGCTTCTTTTCCTTTTTCTCACTGATGTCGATCGTGGGGGTCATGCTTGGAGTCTGCGTACTGGTGATCGTGCAGAGTGTGATGAATGGCTTTGGCGAGGGCATACGCTCGCGTCTAGTGGAGACCCAAGGGGACATTCGCATTCGCTCGGATGAGGTCGTCTACGACTGGGAGGAGCAGGCCGAATTGCTGCTGAGCGAAGATTATGTGATTGGGGTCGCTCCGTTTGCCGAAGGTGTGGTGATGCTGCAGCATGGTAACCGTCCACAATTCCCGATGATTCGTGGCATTGACCCAATCGCGGAGCAGGGGGTGATTCCGCTGCAAAAGTTTCTGACGTTCGGTAATCTTGATGAGTTTGATGATGATGGGGTGTTTCTTGGCGAGGGATTGGCGCGCACATTGAAGGCGGGGCCGGGCTCGGTGGTTGAGGTGTTTACGCCGTTGATGTTGGAACGCTTGAAGCAGGACGAGGTATTATTACCCAGGGAGTTTACCGTGATCGGCTTGTTTCGCACGGGTTCGCCACAGGTGGATGGGAATACGATGATTTCGACGCTGCGAGTGATGCAGGAGTTGTATGGCCTCGAAGATGGCGTACACGGCTTAGTGCTGAAGTTGCGCCCGGGGGCAAAGGCGGACCAGTTTGCCAATGATCTGGAAGGGCGGGTGCTGCGGCCTGGGTTGCGAGCCATTAGCTGGATCGATTCGAATCGAGAGTTCTTATTTGTGATCGAGCAAGAGAAGCGGGTGATCTCGTTTATCATCATCTTCATTATTTTGGTGGCGTCGTTCTCAATTGCGATTGCGTTGATGATGGCAGTGCTGCGCAAAACACGCGAAATCGGCCTGTTAGTCGCCATGGGCGGACGTCCGCATCAGGTGGCGTACAGTTTTTGTTTTCAGGGCTTTGTGATTGGCACGCTTGGCACTGCTGTGGGCATCGCTTTGGCGATCCTCTGCCTACATTACCGTAGCCCGATACTTGCGGCTTACGCGTGGCTGACGAATTCGCAGGTCAACTTTCTCGGGCAGTATGATGTGTATGAGATCCCGGTACATTATTTGATGTCTGACTTTGTGGTCGTGACATGCTTTGCGGTTGTTATCTCGACGTTGGCCGGCTTGTTGCCTGCGTTGCGAGCCGCTCGATTGAAACCTGCTGATGCCCTGCGAAGTGAATAATTCCGACGATATAATTTTAGAGGCAAAGCAGTTGGGGAAGTCTTTCCCTAGCCCGGACGGTGCCATCTCGGTGTTGGATGGTGTCAATTTTAAGCTGCGACGCGGTGAGAGTGTGAGCATACGCGGCGAATCGGGCAGTGGTAAGTCGACTTTGTTGAATGTACTCTCAGGCTTGGAGACCACTGACGTCGGCGAGTTGTTGTGGAATGGGCAGCAAGTGTCGGGACGTTCGTTGTCGTGGTTAGCGGCACGCCGCAGCAATTACATCGGCTTTGTGTTTCAATCGTATTACTTGGCACCAGAGCTAAATGCGTTGGAGAATGTATTACTGGGCGCACGGATCGCAGGGCGTATTAATAGCACTGTGATTGATCGTGCCGAGGCGTTGTTGAAACGTGTCGGAATGGAGCATCGCTTGCGGCATGGCTCGACTAAACTTTCGGGAGGAGAGCGTCAGCGAGTCGCCGTGGCGCGTGCGTTAATCAATGATCCACCACTGGTGCTGGCCGATGAACCAACGGGCAATCTCGATGAGGCGACGGGTGTGGCGGTCATGGATCTGCTGCTCGAAATCGCTGGTGAAGAAGCGAAGAGTTTGGTGTTGGTCACACACAATCCCGAATTTGCCAAACGCACGCAGCATCAGCTGACCTTGCATCTTGGTCAATTCAGTTAATTTCAGTCAGTCACGACAAGTATGGAGCATCGCAAATTACGGATTGGATTTATTGGCGCGGGGGCGAACACGCGGCAGACGCACATCCCCGGATTCCATAAACTAGAGAATGTAGAACTCTCGGTGGTGGCGAATCGTAGCCGAGCGTCGGCTGAGAAGGTCGCGAAGGCAGACGGGATCCAGCGTGCCGTGGATACATGGCAGGAGGTGGTGGCGGATCCGTCGTTGGATGCAATTTGTATTGGCACTTGGCCGAATATGCATGCGCAGTTGACGATTGCAGCATTGGAGAGTGGCAAGCATGTGCTGTGTGAAGCGCGCATGGCTGGCAACCTAGAGGAGGCGCGGCGTATGTATGCGGCCGCTCAAGCTCAACCAGACTTGGTGGCGCAGATTGTGCCAGCGCCTTTTTCGTTGGATTTCGATGCGACAATCCGTGCAATGATTGTTGCGGGTAAACTGGGTGACTTGCTGGAAGTTCGGGTGGTGCACACTGGCGGGCAAGCAGCTTCGCCCGATGCGCCAATGACGTGGCGGCAGGAGCGCCGCTTGAGCGGTAACAATGTGCTGACGATGGGGATTATGCACGAGACGGTGCAGCGTTGGGTCGAGGATCAGCCAGAGTGGTTGCTTGCGGATGGTGCCGTGTTTCAGGCAACTCGCTCGTATCCAGATGTGGCCGATGCAGTCAAGGTTGAGGTCCCAGATAGCTTAAGTATTTTGGGTCGCTTTGCGCAAAGCGGTGCACGTTTGGTGTATCATTTTAGTGGGGTCGAGTCGGGCAAGCCACGGATGGAGTTTCGATTGAATGGTTCGAAGGGAGCATTGCGATTTGATGCGTTTCAAAAACAGCTGCTCTTTAGTGAAGCAGGATCATCGCAGGAAACAAAGATCACTATTTCCCGTGGGCAAAGTCGCGGTTGGCAGGTCGAAGCGGACTTCGTTAAATCGATTCGCGAACACACTCCAGTCGAACTGACCACATTTGAGCAAGGCGTGCGCTATATGACATTTACCGAAATGGTGGCGCAGTCGTTAGCGAGTGAATCTGCCCGTGTGTTATGGCAGTCAGTTTAGGCGAACTGTTCGAATCTTTGGAAATAGCTGGTTTTTCTGGTAAGCTAATGGCATAGCAATGGCTTCGCTTTTCTGATCGCATTGATAGACATTCTTAACATGGTTGAACGCAAAATCCTAAGCACCTTCGAAAAGGCCTTAGCCCTTAATCTTGATCCGAGCAAATACGGTGTATTTGCCGAGATCGGAGCTGGGCAAGAAACTGCCAATTGGTTCTTCCGTGTCTCTGCGAGTGCGGGCACAGTGGCGAAGACAATTTCTGCATACGATATGAAGATGAGTGATGCCTTGTATGGCAAGGCCTCGCGCTACGTGTCGCAGTCGCGTCTGCATGCCATGCTGGAATATGAGTATGGACTATTGGAGGAACGGTTAGGGCCGTCGCGTGGAGATGACACGACTTTTTTCTCATTCTGTAATACCGTTCGTGCTCGAGGCTATAAAGATACGGCGGAGTGCCATGGTTGGTTGGGTGTGCGCTTGCAACTGAAGCCGAATACGCCGCCTTGCGAAATCGTGCTGCATTTACGCCTACTGGATGAGACGAGTCAGGATCAAATGGATGCGCTTGGTAAAGTCGGCGTCAATTTGATCCATGCGGCATTTTATTATCGGGAAAGTTTACAGAGCTTCGTCGAATCATTGGCAGACGGCCTGGTCGCTGGGCGAGTGGAAGTGGATATGCTGCGTTTTAGCGGAGAAGGATTTCGCTACGTGGATAATCGTCTCTGTGCGCTGCAGTTGGTGCAAAGTGGTCTAACGGATGCAGCGATGTTTAATAAAGATGGCGAGGTGCTGCAGGCTGCGGACGCACTTTATAAACGGCCAATTTTGCTGCTACGTGGCAGCTTTAAGCCTGTATTGAAGTTGCACTTAGACATGCTTCATCAATCGCGGGCGGTATTCTCAAATGTGATGACCGATGCGCAGCAACAGCGTGCGATCGAAGTCTGTGAAATCAGTATGAATAATTTGCTGCGCGATGGCGCAGTCGATCACGGTGATTTCCTTGATCGCGCGGATGCGCTGCAGGCTTTGGGTAAGACAGTACTGATTTCCCGCAGTGCAGAGTTTCACCGTATTGCGACTTATCTGAGCCGCTATACCGCAGAGCCGATCGCGATCATTTTGAGCATCGGATTGCTCAATGAACTATTTAAAGCGAAGTGGTCGGAAAACCTCGCAGGCGGTATTTTGGAGTCCTTCGGCCGCTTGTTTAAAAATCGTGTGCAACTTTTTGTGTATCCTTGGCACAATACCAAGAGTCTGGAGTTGGTAACGGTGGACAATTTCAAGGCACCCGAGAATTGGCAGTTTTTCTATCAGCACTTATTGCAAAATGGTCGAATCCGTTCAATTGGAGTGGGAGATCCAGCATTGTTGGCGATGACGAGCCGCAAGGCAATGAAGCTGATCGAGGCTGGCGGCACGGACTGGCAGCAATGGGTGCCAGAAGAGGCGCATCAATTGGTGCGGCGTATGCAGGCGGGTAGTTGATTCGATGCGGCGCATTGGTGGCTCAGATTTTGAGTTGCAGATCTGCGCACAGTTTCTAGGGTGCGAGCTCAATACCCTTTCTGTATGATGCGATTGCCTCTATTTCCTTTCAGATGCGTGTCCGCAATCGGACTGTCCGCGCTGTCCTCATTGCCGCTGTCGGCTTCGTTGAATCTGGATTTTAATTTTGATGGTACCGTGAGTGGAGACGCTCAGGCTGCGGCGCTTCGCGCTGCGGGCACATGGGAGAGTGTGTTGGCCGATGATGTGACGGTGACGGTCGATTTCGGCTTTGCGAGCTTGGGTGCGTCGACGCTGGGCAGCACCTCCTCAGTTAGTTTACAGGGTGGCTTCGATTTGATTCGTAACCAGATGGTTGCTGATAATGCTGTTGAGAGTGCGCCCAATGCTATTTTGAATAGTTTGCCCACTGCTGCGACGGCGTCCTTCACTTTTCTCGATAATTATGGTGCCAATGCGATCACCTACGGATTGTCCGGTAATCTCACGGCAACCAAGGCAAACTTCAAGGCATTGGGATTTTCCGGCCTAGATACTAATTTTGGCGCCTCGGACGGAACATTCTCTTTTAGTGATAGTTTCAACTTTGATTTCGATAACCGTGACGGCGTGAGCGCCGGGAGTTATGATTTCGAAAGCGTTGTGCTGCATGAGATCGGCCATGTGCTGGGCTTTATGAGTGTAGTGGATGAAATCGATTATCGACTTGCACAAGGAGAGACGACTATTGATGGAATTGCTCCGACGATACTCGACCTGTTTCGTTTTGATAGCGATAATTTGCCGACCGATGATGCCGAGTTTGCCGCGTTTGGCCGTGATTTGAGCACCGAGGATAGCGCGTCGCTCAGTGATGCGAGTATCGCCTACACGATGGAGACGGGGACTGCTACGGGGAGCGGGCAACAGGCTTCGCATTTTAAGGATAATGGAGAGATTGGCACGATGGACCCGACGTTGAGCCCTGGAGAGCTCGCTGTTTTGAGCGCGGCAGATCTATTAGCACTCGACTTGATTGGCTGGGATGTGAACCCAGAAGCGTTTTTAGCAATACCGGAGCCTGCGGCGACTGCACTGTTGACTGCGAGTCTGGCTTTGCTGTGTGTCATGCGTCGTCGATCACACATGCTTGTACGCTAAG
>JAFMHF010000004.1:21897-25737 GCA_017854655.1 Puniceicoccaceae bacterium
TGCATTTGGGATTTGATTGCACTGCCGGCGCTGTATCGGCCGAAAGGAAGTATTCAAAGTGTGTTGATGCTTGGGTTTGGTGCGGGCACGGTGGCACGTAAACTACGTGAACTGGTAAAGCCTGAGCAGATTGTCGGCATCGATTTGGATCCGATCCACCTGAGTATCGCAGATGGGTTTTTTGAATGTGCTGAAGGTTGTGAACTGGTTGCTGCGGATGCCGTCGAGTGGGTGCAAGAAGAGTCTGCCGAACCGGATCGAGTGCTGTTTGATATGATTGTTGACGATCTGTATGGGGAGGAAGAGGCGATTGCGGTGCGCTGTGCACCGCTGGATTTGGAGTGGTGCCAGGATTTGGCAAAGTTGGTTAAGCCCGGTGGCATGCTGGTCTTTAATATGATCGAACCGCGAAAGGTGGCGCATTTGCCGCCGATGACAGACGCGACACTGCGCGCGCAATTTCCATACGCGAAAGTTTTTCGGATGGCAGGCTACGAGAATCGTATCGTGGCGTTTAGTGGCAGTGCCTTGGAGGGCAGTGTATTTAAGAGTCAGCTGCGCGACATCTTGCGCAGTTATCCGCGCTGTCGAGGTGTCGAGCAGCGCTACATCGTATCGAGCCCGAAACGCTGAGCCCGGCTCGTATCCCTAGCGTGCTGAGTAGCTTGCGGCGGGGCGCCGACGCGCCGATCCATTGATAATTAGGAGTAAGCGCAGCGCTGACGTGATCAGGATTTAGTCGGTGCGAGACTCGGTGGCAGATCCGCTTAAACCTTAGTCTACGCACTGCTTGTCCTAAATTGAACTAACGGCATCGTAGTTCAACTCGTGGTCTCAATAGTAGGGGTAGCCCAGGCCTTGGGGGTCATACACTGGGGCGGCGATATCGTAGTGCTCTTGCAGGAATGTAACGAGATCTGTCATTTGCTGCACAGTCATTAGCTGAGAGTAGTTTGGCATGAGCGAGTCGCCATTTGTATCCATATAGCGCTGAGCGTTTTTTAAGATGGCTGCATTCGGGTGAATGATCGCGGTGACTAATTGTCCATACGTTTTTACTTTTGGTAGTTTGCCACCGAGTTTGACGATCAACTCGGACTGAATTTCGTCACTGCCGGTAAATGAGACACCATCTACTTTATGGCAATTAACGCAACCTAGGGCGACAAAGGTTGTTTGACCCGTCATCGCATCGCCTGGGGGCAAGATGAAGCCAGTGGGTGAGTCTTCTTTTGGAGCGCATGATACAATCAGTAGGCCACTGAGTAGGGCAATTCCACTGATGAGTGCTGTTGTCAGTTTGTGTGTAATATATGGATGATTCATTTTAATTTCTCCTTATTTTTTATTGTATGCTGACCGATCGAAAAAGCAACTTAAGTGGCACGCTTATAAGATTAGTGATTAGAGTTTCAATAAAAGTGAGCTGAAAAACAGGATTGATTGGTTTTCGATTGACCCTAAATGGTAATTTGGCAAATACATGGCGCATGGAAATTGAAACACCAGTCGACGTAAATGCCATCCCTGCGGATGCTCAAATAACAGCAAGCGGCCTCGCTTCGAAAGTGCTCCAAGCGGGCACTGGTTCTGAGTCACCTGCGGCTGCCGATACCGTGACGGTGCATTATAGTGGTTGGACCACTGATGGGCAGCTGTTTGATAGTTCAGTGCAACGTGGCCAATCTAGTAGTTTTCCACTCAATCGCGTGATCAAGGGTTGGACCGAAGGGCTGCAACTCATGGTCACAGGTGAGCAGCGCCGTTTCTGGATCCCTGCTGAGCTCGCTTATGGTGAGGATGCGGGAGGTGGCCGCCCGAGCGGACTGTTGGTATTTGATGTGGAGCTGCTTGAAATTCAAGCAGCGCCAGAGGCACCGAAGACGCCAGAAGATGTCGCAGCTATCCCTGATAGCGCTGAAGTGCGTGACAGCGGATTAGCTTCACGTGTATTGACTGCTGGCACTGGCAGCGAGCATCCGACCAAGGAGAGTATGGTAACTGTGCACTACAGTGGTTGGACACTCGATGGTCAGCTGTTTGATAGCTCGGTGCAACGTGGCGAGCCGACTAGCTTCGGCCTGTTTCAAGTCATTGCAGGTTGGACTGAGGGGGTGCAACTAATGGTCGCAGGTGAAAAGCGTCGTTTCTGGATCCCTGGCAAGCTCGCTTATGGTGACAGTCCACAAGGTGGAGCGCCCGGCGGTATGCTGGTCTTCGATGTCGAGTTAATCAAAATCGGTAGTTAGACGATTCGAAGTCGTGTGATTGATTCAAGCAGCCTCCCTCAGTGGAGGCTGTTTTGCTATTAGAGAAGAAGAACGCTTGAGTTTGGTGGTCGGATCTTGAAACTACACGATATGCTTAAATCACGCCTCTCAATTCTATTATGTACTGTGTCGATTCTGTTGCTTGCTGCGTGCAGCACCACTGAGACCGCCGCACCCGAAGCCCTTAAGTCTAGTGCGGAAGTGGTTCCCGCCACCGCAGCGAAGGTCGCGATTCCCGCGGCAACGGTCGTAGCTCCTGTCGTGGTCGCGGCAACACCGGCAAAAGTCGAAGCAGCGGTAGAGGTCGAAGCAGCAAAGGTCGAAGCTCCTACGGCGCCGGCGAAAGTCGTTGTACCTGACGTTGTTGCCGAGCCGGAGCCTGCTCGTGTTAGAGACATTGATATCGTGCTGCACACCTCTAAGGGCGATATCGAGGTAACATTGCTGGCAACTAAGACGCCTGTGACAGTGGCAAACTTTCTCAATCTGACGAAGCGTGGTTACTACGACGGCCTGACCTTTCACCGTGTAATTGCTAACTTCATGATTCAGGGTGGCGATCCGACAGGCACCGGTCGCGGTGGGCCAGGCTATCAATTTGAGGATGAGATTCATCCAGCGCTGCGGCATACGCGGGCAGGTTTGTTGTCGATGGCTAATGCGGGGCGCGGTACCAACGGCAGTCAATTCTTTGTTACGCATAATGCCACGCCGTGGCTCGACGGAAAGCATACTATCTTTGGTAAGGTTACCAAGGGGCAGTCAGTCGTCGATTCGATTCAACAAGGTGCGACGATCATTAGCATCGATGTGTTGGGCTCTACAGACGCACTCTTTCGCGACCAACAGCAGCGAATAGCTCAGTGGAATACAGCGTTAAATACGCAGGGACTGTAGTGTAATTGCGTGATTCAAGGATAATGTGTATCAGCCATCCGATGCCATTTACAGCAGTTGATTGAGCTTGGCTGCTGCTGTCGGAGCGCAGTGCTTCACTTGAATCGACGCGATGGTGTCGGTGCACAGAAATTGGGCTCAGGTCTAAGTTGCCTCGACGCAAGCTAAGTCGGCCACACGCCTTTGATCATTAAAAGTCGCGTTTCGCATTAACTATTAAAGCCATGCGCAATACGACTCAGGAGTGGCACCTGTGTCTGGATTGCCGCGATATCAGTGGATCGGTGATACCTTTCCTGCGAAGTGTCAGTGAATCATGAAAAAAGCCACCCTACGACTGGGTGGCTTTAAACTATTTGGCAGGCTCAGAGGAATTTTGAACCCGGACTGAAAGAACCAGAAACTTTAGTCCTACTCAGATAGCATGAGCCTAGTAAGCAAAAGAAAGAGCGCAGCAATTAAGCTGCGCTCTGGGCATAAAACGCTTTAAAAAAAGCAATTACATCGTTGCCGGAGCTTAGGATGCTTCGCGAGCCTTGATTTGCTTGCTGAGCTTCTTGTAAAAGCTCGGGCCGTGGATTTCGCGCATCATCTTACGGCGATGCTCGACTGCTAATTTGAAGGATTTCTTTTCGCCATACTTTTTGATCGAGAAAGAAGTGCATTTTTGCAT
>JAFMHF010000004.1:26508-64339 GCA_017854655.1 Puniceicoccaceae bacterium
TGGAACGGATGAATCAAGCTGTTGACATTAAAATTTGTGGCATGACGCGTGAGGAAGACGTGGAACTGGCGTTGTCGTTGGGGGCAAATTTCCTCGGTTTCATCGTGTATCCGCAATCGCCTAGGGGTATTACCCTAGAGAGAGCAGTGGCACTGGCTGCCCGCGTGCCTGCGGGGCAACGTGTGATCGTCGATGTGGAGACGGCTGCAGATGATCTGTTGCGCTATCGCGATGCTGGCTTTGATCGATTCCAAATCCACGCAAGCCTGCCGATTGCCGAGGCGCAGCTGGCGCGGTGGTCTGAAATTGTGTGGCGCGATCGTTTGTGGTTGGCCCCGCGAGTTGCGCCGGCGGATGTTTTCCCGGAGTCCTTGTTGCAGTATACCGACACAGTTTTACTCGATACGTATTCTAGCAACCAAGTTGGGGGCACCGGCCATACGGGTGATTTTGCGCGATTTGCCAGCCTGAAGCAGCAGTTTGAAGATACGCAGTGGATACTTGCTGGCGGACTGTCTCCCTCGAACGTATCCGATGCACTCGTGCGTTCCACTGCCAGTCGAATCGACGTTAATAGTGGCGTCGAGACTGCTGCTGGCATCAAAGATCCCGAAAAGCTGCGTGAGCTTTTCCGAGTGGTACGTGGGGCGTAACGCTGCTGCCGTCTGCCTACTGCTTACTTAATTGGATGACGGCCGAGCGTGCCAACCAGTGTAGTGATGTAGTGCTTCGAACTGACGCGAGCGAGTTCTTGTTTGGCTGCAGTGTATCTTGATTTAATCTTGAGGCGCGATGCGACGCCAGTGTGAGACTGTTTAGCGAGGAATTGCTTCAGATAGTCGACATGTCCGGTCCAAGATCTGATGTCTTGCTGCTGCTGACTTTCTAGACGGGTCTGATACCATTCGCTATTCAGCATCGACTCACGAGTGAAGTGGCTGCGCACCTCATCGGAATCGAGGCCCTTACCTTCGTATTCACCGTAAGCCATAATATGTAGCAGGGCCTTTAGTGGTGGGCACGCGTCCTCGATCGATCCATCGGCGAAGTAGTTCAGTGCCGCTTCCTGATGGGCTGCAATGATGGTCTTCATGCCAGTGACGAAGGTTTCGATATCTTGCAGCTCAGGTTGGAGCATCTCTTTATTGATCACGGTCTCGGGGTTACTAAAGACGCGGCCGAAAAAGATGCGCACAAATTTAGCCGTGATGCGATAGCCGATACGGCTGGCTTGGATGCGTTCGCCGTTGTGCTCAAAGTCTTGTACTTGTTCTAGGTAGCCGTGCTCGATTAGGAATTTAGGATCGGTTTCGTGCGGCTTCATTCGGCACCAGATCTCTGGAACGAGCAGGCTGATGTCGTGGTCGACTCGATAGTTCGGGCCGACGTAGCCAGCTGCGGTGATGAATGCTGGTTGCTCAGTTGCGAGGTAGGAGACTAGCGCGTTATTTAAATCGTATATCGGCAGCAGAGCATTAAATGGACCCTTTGTAAGCGCACCTTCCGAACCTGCTCCAGTCGTGGAGGGTGACTTGCCAGTGATACTGGCGATGAATTCCATGAATAGCTCAGGAAGCTGCATGTGATGGATCGGGCTATTCACGCACAGCGGCATGACGCCAGACTCAGGCTCAGCTGGGTTGTTTCGTCGACCCGGGAGGATGGATGTCACTGGTCGAAGTAGTGGCGAATGCGCATCTTGGCGACGGTATAGACGCGAACTGATGTCTGCTAAATAGACTGCACGCTGGTCGCGCAAATCCGGACGCACTTGCAGATAGCGAGGATTTTTGGTTGGCTTGCCATCGACGATTCTTGGATTTGCGTTGGTTGAATAGTAATCTGGGGATGAATTGGCATGGAATTTTCGAATCATACTTTGCATCGGCTCGGTATATTGGCCGAAGCGAATCGCATCTTCGATCTCTTCGGTCGCATCGTCACGATCGAGCGGTTCGTAGTTACTGAGGAAGCTACCAGCTGAACTGAGGTCGATTTCGGTTTGCTTGTCGTAGCCGCGGATGATCGCGTCGTCTGGGCGTTGGAAGAAGCGGTATTCACAATTATGCACAAATTTAGCAGATGGTGTATTCCAGTGCGGAGGAAGGTGTTTTAGATCCTTAGTCGGTGCCACGACGGAAGCAGTGATATCATCTTCGAGCGAGATCTTCGCCGCAGGCATGAAATCTTTACGCAATCCGAAGGTACGCCACGAGCCATCCTTGGTGTAGCCAATTCGTAAATATTGTGTGAGCATTTGCTGCTCGCGGTAGCGCAGGATATTACCTGGCTCGCCGTTGATTAGATCGACATTGAAGCGCTTGCGCCAGTCACTGCCCCAGTGGGATTTATAGTAACGCTTGATGATCAGGACGAGTTCCTTGACGTGCTGCGGGATATTTTTCAGCCATTCGTTGTATTCATCTGTGAAATCATTTTTGGAAGGGGTAAGTAATTTAATTACCGAGCCAAGCGAGCGATCCTTGGCCAAGATGGCGCGTGACGGCACGCCACTTTCGATCTTGATCCTAAAGCGATCGGCAAAGTCTTTATTAATGATAGCTTCTGTGAGGTCGAAGTCATTCTGGAAGTCACTGACAAATACTGGGCCGGAAATGATCGCATCGGAAATCGACTTAGAAATTTCGGACTTACCACCACCCGAGACAGTCGAGGGCTTGTGGCACACGCGACTCTCTGCGGTGTATCCGACCAAGCGCCAGCGGCGACCTTCGGCAGGTTTAACCATTTGCACTTTATAGCCAGATGGTAGCACGTAAGTGATGTTTGGTAGCAATTTGATTGCCTGCTTGACGTCATCTTTTGCCCATGTGATGCGCTGACAATTCAGCTCAAAATGGGCGCCTTCAGGAATGTAGATAATGTTATCGAATTTCTTATCGATTGCATATCCTGCCGGCTGGAGATTGATTAGGTCGGCGTAGCGTGCCGCCACGCCCTCGAACGTTTGGTCGACTTCAGGATAATGTTGGCTGAGTTGGAAGTCTTCACCTAAATCGTAAGCAGTGAAGGCAAGTGTACCCCCCGCGTGTTCTTCTTCGGCCATGCCATGCAAGTTGGCCGCGAAGCTAATTTGCGTTTTCACTTCTTTTTTGCAGTAGCCGAAGTAGTTATCTGCGATTGCCGTCACGATCTGGCCGGATGTGTCACGGCAAGTGATTTTAAAAGCGCTGCCATCATTATACAGCTCATCTTCTTTTTCCCAGCACATGCCATCGCGCTTTTGTCGTGCAGTTGCATCTGCGATGTTTGGTAGACCGAGTTCTTTCTTGGTGGTACCGATTAGGTGAGGTGCTAGAATGACGCAGCCTGTGTGGCCAGACCAGTGCGCGGGGTCTAGGCCTGCATCATTATCGGCGATGAATGGATCGCCGCCATTGCCAAAGATAGATTCGACGAAGTCGAGGTTACCAACGAGATTGCCTGGTGCAAAGAAGCGTATTTCCATGGTCTTCTGCTGACAGAAGCCATCGACTTCAGGCACGACGACGGGGCGCAGCAGGAGCGAGACCCATGCTTTTGCTTTGCTGTCTTGGTTGGCAAGGTAAGGTAGTTCTGTTAGCTTTTCAGGGGCGTCGAGCGCTTTAGCCAGCAGGCGGGCAGCTGCGAGTTGCGGCACCGCTTTTTTGTCATTCGGGATTGGCAATCCGCCTTCGGCGACGTGAAAGACGCCTTTTGTTGTGCGCCGGTCGCTCTTTGGATTGTGCAGTACACCTTGTTGAATTCGGTATGAGTCAACGATGTCAGAAGAGAAGTGGTCGCCCTTGGCTGGCAGGGAAAGGGTGCGCGCAACACCATGACGATCGAGGATCAAGGTGTTATTAGGCAGATGTGGCATCTCGGATAAATCGAGGTCGGAAAAGTATTCGGCCAGGAAGTTTTGGATGCGTTGGTCGCAGGCTGGAAGATGGTCGGCTAATAGGCGTGACTGTTCTTGGTAACTCTCAAGTAGGGACTGACTGAGTTCGAAAAAACTAGAATTGGTAAGGTCGCCGAACACAGGTTGACCAATGGAGGTCAATTTTAGGTTTACATACTCGAGCAGTGATTGGTCGTCCTGCACTGCTGCCGCTGTGTCTGGGTCTAGGCCTAGTTGTTTTTTTAAGTCCATGTGAGGAGTGGTTTTAAATTTTTTATAAACGAAGTCTTACCGAGCTTTAATGTGGTGAAAAACCTGTTTTGACTTAGATATAGTTGAAGTTCAGATGAACTTGGCTCGAGTCCTTCGGAGTGCAAGGCTAAGAGAGCATTGATAAGTTCGGCTTATTTTTCTTAATTCAATATTAGAGTTTTTTATTTAAATAGAATGATGATGCTTCCGATGGTTGACTGAAACGAATTAATTGCCGAGCTCTTCCTTAACAACGAGGCGCTGCGCGGGATAATGCGTTGAGTGTGTTGAGCGAACCGGCCGATGCACACCTATCCGTGGCAGTTATTCTGAAATAGACCCGCGTCGCGCGTACCAGCAACTGCAAGCGTCTAAGGATGGACGAGAGCTGCGCCGCGAGTCGTCTGCAGCGCGATGATCGGCGACGAGATATTGCCGGTTGGCTTATTGCACGCGTAGTCCGATTAGGCAGACGTCATCTTCCATACCTTTATGATCTGTGAAATTTTGGACGGACTCGATCAAGCCAGCGATCATTAGGGGCAGATCATCGTTCCGATGCGTTTCCAAAAAACTGAGTAATCGTGCCTCGCTATATTCTTCCTCGTTCATCGCTGCCTCAATCACGCCATCAGTATAGAGGATGATTTCGTCTTGGCAATTTAGCTGAATGTAATCCTCGGCGTATTCGACTTTAGGGAGGAGGCCCAGTGCGGGGCCGATTTTTTTACCGTCAAAGATGCGTGCGTGCTGCGCTGAGTCTGCCGGCGTATAAATGCCATGTCTTGCCCCTGCTTGAATGTAACTCAACTGTCTGCTTTCGAGGTCAAGGTAGCAGTAACTCGCGGTGGCAAAAATAGTTTGTCCTGACGCGTGCATTGATTCGTGCATCATCGAGTTGAGCCGCATCATGAATTCTGCAGGTTGCTCGGCATAGGCGTGCAGTTCATTCACTGCGATCTGAATCATTGCGGTGACCATGGCAGCACGCACGCCGTGCCCCATGACATCAGCGATCAAGATTGCGGCACCGCCGCTAGTGGTTTTATTGACCGAGAAGAAGTCACCACTGAGATGAAAAGAGGGGATATATTCAGTGGCAATTTCGAGTGCTGAGGCGCCTGTGGAATTTACAAAAGTGGGCACGCTGTCTTGGATTAGAGCGCTTTGTAGATTCCGGGCTAACAGTAGTTCGGCTTCCATTCGCTGGTGGTTTTTCTCCAGCTCTTGATTGAGCTCTTTTTGCTCTGTGATATCGCGTGATAGGCCAAAGGAGCCCGCTAAATAGTTGGATCGAGTATATAAAGGGAGTTTGCGCGATGCGACCCAAACGTGTTCACCTTCCTTTAAAATATGTTCTTCTTTGTTTAGTTCTTTGAGTTCACCGGTCGCGATCTTACATTCATCTTCATAAGCTTCGTGTGCGTGTTCGGCATCAAAGAATTCGAAGTCTGTTTGGCCGATGATTTCACTCGGATCACTCTTGCCGCAACTCTCTACTAGGTAGCGGCTCACCGCGAGGAATCGGGAATTGTTATCTTTGAAATAGATATACTCATCCAAGTGCTCCATCATGGTTTGGAACAGCCAGCGAGGAGAGATGTTGTTCAAGTTGAAATTACCCGAGAGGGAATTGTCGAGTTCGAGTGAGGCTCGCTTACAGTGAAAGGCGTAGATTTGTTTCAGTCCGAGCTGCACCGATTCAGCAGTATCTTTACAAAAGAAAATGGAACGGCCGACGCGGGGGTGGTGAGATAGGTTTTCGACTTCTTTGGCAAAGGTCGCCTCGGGCAGGATGAGCAGAGCGGCTGGCGGAATGTTCCAGTCAGAGATAGTCGCTGCCAAGCGAATCAGATGATCAATTTTAGGGCCGACAATTAGCAGGTCAATTTGTAGACTGGTTGCCGTGATTGGGAACTCAACTTCGAGCACTGTTTGGCCCGAGAATTCTGGGGTAGAAATAATCTGCTGCGCTGTAGGCGCATTGCATCCGATGTAACAAATTGGCATAGTAATGTGTTTATCTTACAGTTTACCTTGGTTGGCTTGTCTGTCGATAATATGAGTTCACATATTAGCAAGAAATGTGAAATGGTAATGTCTTGAATTGTAGATCTTGAGCTTGTCTCAAAGCCGCAGCAGATTTAGCTCGATCCTCTTTGCGTGTGCGGTGCTGCGACAAGCGAAGGCCATGCGGTTCAGATAATGAGCTAGCCCGAAAAGCTGCTCAGCGGCTGTCGGTGTACTTTGGCTTTAGCTGTTTTTTGTAGCGTCTTGATTTCAGCCTCAGCGGCTTTGATCGCTTTTTTTGTATCCAATGTTTCGATTGAGAGGGTTGTGGTGCGTGATTCGCCCCCAGCTAAGGTGATGACGCGGCCTTTCTCTCTTTCGAATCGACGAGAGTTCGGATAGCTTGTCGCTGGTTCGAGTCCAGTTACATAGCCGTCGGCCTTGCCCGCGGTATTTTTCCAAAGTGTGAAGCATGGAAAGTCCTTGAGTGTAAAACGTAGTAGGGAAGCTTTGTCGCCTGTGCCGTTACGCAGCATCGTCATTGTCTCGCGACTGCCACGCTTGCCAGCTAGTTCATACTTGTAAACTTGCTCGACGAATCCGCTCTGCGGCGCACCATATGCATCGAATGTATCGATGCCTGCGGCCGAACGTGGGTCGCGTGGAGCGACTTGTTTGAATGGTGCGATCATACGAGAGCCTTTCTCCAAGAGAGGAGCTCCGTAGTTAATGTGGTAGAGCATTTCATGCTCTTGCGGATTGTTGCCGAGGTTGGTGACCGTATCGATGATGGTCATTTTGCCTGAGCGGAACTCCGTGCGTATCACTGTGTTGAGACGCAGGGCAGGGCCAAACATCATAGTTTCATCGACTTCGCCTTTCACGATAATGGCTTCGTCGGTGATTTCGACTGAAACCGCACGAGCGGGGACGTTGGCAATGTTGCCATGCAGCGTGAGAGGCACATCGAACTCGTTACCGCTGTAATCGAGCACGGTATCCATACCTGGCGCGCCCATGCTGTTGAGGCCGCAGCGGACGAACCATTCGTTAAATCCCTTCAGCCAACCAAGGCCGCCGCGATCCTGCAGGTTGATAAACGCAGGGTTGACTGGATCTTTGACGGGTGAGTCCCAGCCTAGGGTAATGTCGCCGCATTGCCCTTTCCAGATGCCCATTCCGCGTGTCGGAAGAATGGCGAAGGTGAGTTTGCCGTTATTCACTTCGACGACTTGCACGCCTTCCTGCAAGCCACCGCGTAGCGTGTAGGATTTAACTGACCAGTTCGAGGCAGCGCCCTTATCAGCACTGAGTTTGATGGCTTGAAAGCCTTCGGTTGAGTCAGGGCTGAGTAAGGATGATTTGTAGAGTGTCTTCATTTTTGATCCAATGGTTGAAGTGATTATTTGTCTGTAGTCATCTCGATTTGAGCAATCAATTGCCCCTTATTGAAGCCTGTGCCTTACGTCATGAAGCAAGCCGTGATCGCGATGGCCATCGCAAGACGCTGCTTAATTGGCAGATCTCCGAGTGCTGCCTAAATGTAACCGCCATTGAAGCTGTCACCTGCACCTGCGAGGCGGACAATATTAGTCTGACGGTCTCTTGTGTAGCCATTAGTTCGCCCTCTGCGCTGCTGATTACTACGGCAGTAGCCGAAGTATAAACAAATAGGCAACCATCGCAGCCGATCTTATGATGAACGATTGATCAGCCACGCGGCAGCTCATCTAAATACAGTTGAGCGACTTGAAGGCGAGTTCGCTGAGTTCGCGTTGACGCGCTGCCAGTTCTGGTTCGCGGAGGTCTTCATCGTATGAAGGAATCATGGCCTTCATGCGGTTATGACCTTCTTCGGTTTTTAGAGTATCTGAGAAGCAGCGTTTGACGATTTCGAGAATGATATTCGCGGACACCGAAGCGCCGGGAGAGGCACCCAGGAGTGCAGAGATCGAACGATCTTCTGAAGTGAGTACTTCCGTGCCGAAGTGGACGATGCCAGCGTCGCCGTCCTCTTTCTTGATCGCTTGCACACGAATGCCAGCGTCGATGAGTTTCCAGTCAGCTTCATTCGCCTCAGGGAAAAACGCTTGCAGCTCTTTCATGCGGGTAGACATACTCTGTGTGCCTTGTTGTATTAAGTAGCGAACCAGCGGAATGTTGTGCAGTCCGACCTTTATCAGCGAAGCAATGTTGTCGGTTCGAATCGAGCGGGGGAGGTCGGTGAATTTGCCTTCGACGTGTAGGAATTTGGTCGTCCATGCGGCATACGGTCCAAACAGGATGGCTTTCTTGCCATCGATGATGCGGGTGTCGAGGTGTGGTACCGCCATTGTCGGTGCCGCACCAGGGGACATGCCATAGACTTTAGCCATGTGTTGTTCGACGATTTCTGGCTTATCAGAAATGAGCCATTGTCCGCCGATCGGGAAGCCGCCGAAGCCTTTGCTCTCTTTGATGCCAGATTTTTGCAGCAGAGGAAGACTGCCGCCGCCGGCACCGATGAAGATGAACTTCGCAGTGTTGGTAAATGTTTGTTTGGTCTTGAGATTTTTAACTGCAACAGTCCAGCGGTCACCCGTTTTTGTAATATCAGTAATGCGGTGACTGGTCGCATAGCCACAGCCGTCTTGATTGCCCAGCCATGTGATCAGCTTGGCGGAGAGTGCCCCGTAATTAATGTCCGTGCCGCGCTCCATCTTTGTGGCTGCGATTGGTGTATCATCACGCCCCTTTAGCAAAAGTGGTGCCCATTCACGAATGATTTCGCGATCTTCGGTGTAAGTCATCTCTTCAAAGAAGTGATGCTTCTTCAGGTTGTTGAACCGTGAGCGCAGGAAGTCGACTTGTTCTTGTCCGTAGACAAAGCTAATATGCGGCACTGGGTTGATGAAATCCTCGAGGTTTTCAATCATGCCAGTGCGGGCCGCATGCCCCCAAAATTGTTTCGAATGTTCGAATTGGTGGAAGATTTCGATGGCCTTGCTGACCTCGACTTCGCCATCAGGACCGCGGTCTGGCGTATAGCTAAGTTCGCAAATACCGGCGTGCCCGGTGCCGGCATTGTGCCAGCCATTAGATGCTTCTTTGCCGAAACCTTCAGTCATTTCGTAAAGCTGAATGCGCAACTCTGGATTCAACTCCTTAAGCATAGAGCCAAGAGTGGCCGACATGATGCCGCTGCCAATTAGTATGACGTCGGGATTTTCGATGTGATTGGGACTTTTCATAATATAAATACGCTGCTGTACTATTTGCAGATCATTGAAAATTGGATTTTCGCTTCGGCCCAAACCACTTGGTCGGCGGGCTCGAAGGTTTGCACGAGAGATGAATTGAGCACGATAGTGCGACCTTCAGTGACGTCGGCGATGGCACCGTCGGCGAGCATTTGCACCATGATATTACCTAGGCCAGTGGCTTCGACTGGGCAAGCCGCGACTCTAACTCCGATCGCATTGGCCGCGAATTGATTGAGTAGATTGTCCTGACAGCCGCCGCCGACAATGTGCAGTGTGGTCGGTGCTTCGTCAACATACTGCATCAGGCTATGCCAGACTTGATTGTAACGTAGCGCGAGGCTTTCGTAGATGCAGCGAATAATTTCGCCCTTCGATTCTGGCACCGGTTGACCGGTTTCGCGGCAGAATGCTTGAATTTTTTCTGGCATGCAACCAGCCTCAATGAAACGCGGATCGTCAGGGTTAATCAGTGAGCGGAACGGCTCGGCCTCGCTGGCAAGCGCAGCCATTTTAGCGTAAGCCACGTCTTGGCCTTCAGCCAGCCAGAAGCGTTTCGATTCTTGGATCAGCCATAGTCCGCAGATATTTTTAAGGAAACGCACAGTGCCGTTGATGCCGATTTCATTGGTGAAGGCATCGGCAAAGGATTGCTCATTAATGACCGGTTCTTGTAGTTCCAATCCCATCAGTGACCAAGTGCCACTACTTAGAAAGGCGGGTGTCTTGGCTTGGCTCGGTACCGCTGCGACGGCGCTGGCAGTATCGTGTCCAGCGACGGTGATAACCTTGGTGTGGCTAAGGCCAGTGGCGCTGATTACATCTGCACTGAGTGCGCCGAGAGTGTCACCAGAGTCGCTGATCGTTTTAAATAGTTTCTTCGGTAGCCCCAGTTGTTCGATCAGCGCATAGTCCCAATCCTTAAGCTTAGGATTGTACAATTGAGTGGTGCTGGCGATGCTACGTTCTTGGGTTTTGTTTCCAGTTAACCAATAACCCAGTAGGTCGGGCATAAAGAGTAAGTCTTCAGCCAGATTGAGTGCGGGGTTCTTAGTTTCGACATCTGAGAGGAGTTGAAAGATGGAATTGAAGAACATAAACTGTACGCCGGTGGCGTCGTAGATGTCTTTTTTTGGCACTTTAGCGAAGGCGGCATCCATCATACCATCGGTGCGATTGTCGCGATACTGATAAGGTAGGCCAAGCATGCGCCCGTCTTTATCGAACAGTCCGTAGTCCACTCCCCAGGTATCGATGCCAATGCTGATTGCGCTGTTGCCGTAAATTTCTGCGGCTTTCTTGAGACCTTCCAAAATGTTCTGATACAGTGCGGCAATGTTCCAGTGCCATCCGCTGGGGAGTTGCACAGGGGTATTATCAAAGCGGTTCAGCTCGTGCAGTTCGATGCGCGTGCCATCAAATTCACCTGCTAGGACGCGGCCGCTGCCTGCACCTAGATCGACTGCGAGATATATTTTATTCTGACTCATAGTTGGTTAAAGTGTTTAGATCTGCAAAGATACTTCAGTACAGACTATTTATTGCGCGAGGGTCACTTTGCATCCGTGGCTTCGGAGTGCTGCGACGCTTTCAGCCGAGGCGCCGTTGTCTGTGATGATGTGGGTTATATCTTTAAGCTCTGCAAAAAAGTATTCCGAGCATGTATTTAATTTGCTCGAATCAACCATGAGCACCACTTCTTTGGCTAATTGTACTAATATCTCTTTGAAGCCAGCCTGCTCCTCGAAGCCTTCGCTGGCACCGCGTTCGATATCGAGTCCGATACACGAAATGAAGGCGATGCTGATGTTGTGCCGTTGCAAGGTCACGTAACTATCGCTGCGGGTGAAGGTCTGCGTTTTCGGGTGGTAGCGACCGCCGGTGGAGATGAGCTCCACATTGCCCATGCGGGCTATGTGCTCGAGCACGGCGAAGGCGTTGGTGACGACTCGGTAAGGCAGATCGGGTAGGGCCGATACGAGTTCAAAGGCAGTCGTACTACTATCAAAAGCGTAGGTTTCACCTGGAGTAATTAATTCCAGCGCTGCTTTGGCGATGGCTTGTTTGCGGTCGACGTTGAGTGCGCGACGCTCGGTGAAAGATTGCAGTAGGGGGCGGCCATTCAGGCTGCTGGCACCACCATGTACACGGGCGAGCTGATTATTATCAGACAGAATCTGAAAATCGCGCCGAATGGTTTCGTCGGTGCATTGAAACTGTTCTGCAAGGTCGACGGTACGTACAGTCCCTTGTTCTTCAAGGAGTTGTAGAATTTGTAGATGTCGTTCTTGTGCTAACATAGCGGGTGATGCTTTATTTATCTGGGTATTTCTTTGTTTTTGCAAGATATATGTTGACTTATGTGGGTTTATTTGGTTTTTAATACGAATTCCAACATTTTCCCAATCATTTCAACATGAGTAATCAACTTTTAAATCGCAGTCAGGTAGAGCAACTCGTTCGCGCTAGCCTACAGAGAAATGCTGTGACTGCTGACGTGTCGAGCAAGTCTTCCGCGGGGCCTAACCCATTAGTTGTTAATATTAGTGCACGCCATTGTCATCTTTCACAAGCGTCGGTCGAACTGCTGTTTGGTAAAGGTCACCAGTTGACCCCAATGAAAGATCTCTACATGGATGGTCAATTTGCTGCCAAGGAATCGGTCACGATGATCGGTCCGCGTAGTCGGGTCATTTCGAATCTTCGTATTCTCGGCCCTTGCCGTGACTTCGATCAAGTCGAGCTGGCTTATACAGATGCGATCTCGCTGGGCTTTAAGATTCCGATCCGCAACTCGGGCGACATCGAAGGGACACCCGGTTGCATGCTGATGGGACCTGCCGGTTTCCTCGAAATGGATAAAGGTGTGATTCGCGCTGCACCGCACGTGCACATGGCGCCCGAAGATGCTGCCTATTATGGCGTCGAAAATAAATCATACATGAAGCTCCGCGTTGGCGGCGATATTGGCGTTACTTTTGACCAGATCTTCGTCCGCGTAGATCCTGCCTTTAAGCTCGAAGTTCACATCGATACAGACGAGGGCAACGCATGTGGCTTCTCGGATCAAACTCCTTGCGAGCTTATTAAATAAACAACTCTCATTTCAACACACATAACCACAAACCAAAATATATCATGAGTGAATCCATCGGATTGGTAGAAACAAAGGGCCTCACTGGCTCAATCGAAGCAAGTGACGCAATGGCTAAGGCCGCGTCAGTTAGCCTTGTAAAACAAATCTCCATTGGCGGCGGCTTTTTGACCGTTATTGTCAAAGGTGATGTCGGCAGCGTTAAAGCAGCCGTCGAAGCTGGTGCTGAAGCAGCAAATCGCGCAGGCGAGTTGGTTGCATCGCACGTTATCGCACGTCCACACGACGACTTACTTAAATACTTTCAAGTATAACCCCTAGGGAAACAAATATTATGGCTAAAAAAGCAATAGGAATGATCGAATGCAAGGGCTTCGTATGCCTCATGGAAGCATCCGATGCCGCACTCAAATCAGCTGACGTTACATTGACTGGCTGGGAAAAAATCGGAAGTGGTCTGGTGACTGCTTTCTTTACTGGCGATGTCGCTGCTGTTAAAGCTGCGGTTGAAGCTGGCGCTGACGCTGCTGGCGCGATGGGCGAAGTAGTTGCCGTTCAGGTAATTCCTCGTCCACATGACGACCTCTCCAAGCTCGGTAGCTGGATTGGTTAAGATTCGCAACCATCAGAGTGCGCCTGTTTACAGGCATATTCTTTCTAATTAAAAACAAATACTCGTGAAGATCCTAATCGCCAACCTTGGTTCCACCTCCTTTAAGTATCGTCTTTTTGAGATGAGCGATACTGTCGCCAATCTATTGGCAACTGGAGGCTTTGAGCGCGTGACTGAATACACTCCGTGTATTGAGCAGATGCTCGAAACTCTGGTTGGTGAAGGGCATCTTCTGTCCGGTGAAGATCTCGATGCGGTCGGTTTTAAAACTGTCCTCGGAAAAGATCTAAGTGGTTGTGTTGCCGCGGATGAGCGCGTCCTTGAAGCCCTTGACGGCTTCAAGGAGGTCGCTCCCGCTCACAATCCAGCCTACTCAGAAGGTATTCGCTGCTTCACCGAAAAGCTTCCATCAGTAAAGCGTGTCGCTCTGTTTGAGACTGCATTCTTTCAGTGGACGAGTGATGCATCCTCGACCTACGCCATCCCACAGGCTTGGCGTGATCTAGGTATTCGCCGTTATGGTTTCCACGGAGCGAGTCACAAATTCATCGCCGAACGCTCTGCTGAGCTGGTTGGTAATGAGGTTGTGGCCGAACGTGCGCGTCGTCTCTATGTCGACGGTCCTGGCGAATATACTGGCGATCCTGTGCGAGTGATTTCTTGCCACCTTGGTGGTAGCAGTTCGGTCGTTGGCATTAACAATGGGGTTGCGATTGGTTCCAGCATGGGCTTCAGCCCTCAGAGTGGTTTGCCGCAAAACAACCGCGTTGGTGATCTCGACTCCATGGCGATTCCTTATGTGAGTAAGATGCTCGGCCTTTCCGTAGAGGAAGCTGAACGTCAGCTTAACAAAGAGAGTGGCCTACTTGGACTGTCTCAAGTCAGTAACGATGCACGCGATATCGACGAAGCAGCCGCAGCAGGTAATGCCAATGCTCAACTCGCGATCGATGTGCTCACCGATAGTATCCGTCACTGGGCAGGCTCTTTCTTCTTTAAGATGGGCGGCGCCGAAGTGATTTCATTCACCGCAGGTATGGGGGAAAACGATCCCGTCCTACGTGCGGCAGTTTGCGCCGGCCTCGAAGGTCTTGGCGTGAAAATCGATTCCGATCGTAATGCGAAGGTGATTCGCGGAGCGGAAGGTGTCATCAGTTCGGACGACTCGACCATCAAGGTCGTCGTTATCCCAGCTAACGAAGAACTCGTCATTGCTCGCGAAGTATATCGCAACATTCAAGCGAGCTAACAATTTTCTAATAAGTAACAATTAATTCAAATCAACCCACATACTATTATGGCTAAACAAGCAATCGGAATACTCGAAACTAAGGGCCTTGTCGCTCTTGTCCAAGGCACAGACGCAATGTTGAAATCAGCAAACGTCGAACTTACCGGTCCTATGAAGGGCGTCGGTAGTGCACTTGTTAGTGTCGTCATCACAGGCGATGTCGCTGCAGTGAATGCTGCAATCGAAACTGGAGCAGAAACAGCTGGCCGTTACGGCGAAGTTGTCAGCGCCCACACAATCGCTCGGCCACACGATGATGTAGAAACAATTGTTCCTGCACTCAAGGCGACCGTTAAGCGCGCAACCAAGTAAATCCGATGTATCTGGGAACAGTCATTGGATCCGTCGTTTCGACCAAGAAGGACGAGAGCATGCGGGGCCGAAAGCTCCTCATGGTTCGTCCGATGTTGGTCGATCCTGAAGATCCCAGCAAATTCAAGCCCGGCACTAATACTATTGTCGTGATTGATACGCTGGGCGCCGGGGAGGGCGAACTCGTGATGTTTGCCCAGGGGAGTTCTGCTCGTCAGGCCAATGGTCTCAAAGCACTGCCAGTGGATGCCGCAGTTGTCGGCCTCGTCGATACAGTGAGCATCCTAGGCAAGAAGACCTACGAGGCGAAGAACAGCTAAACCTTAAACACCAAGGATTTTTACATGAGTCAATTGAATGAAGCAGCGATACGCAATGTGGTGAGTGAAGTGCTCGCCCAAATGCAATCCAAAGGCACGCTCGCGATGCCGTCACTACAAACTCGCCCCGGCAAGCACGGTGTCTTTGACGACCCCGAGCAAGCGGTGGCTGCAGCGCGTAGCGGTTTCGAGCAACTCCAGCAAAAAGGCTGGGCCGCTCGTATCAAGATCGTCGAGCTGGTTAAACAGATGTGTGTCGACAACGCTGAGCGTTGGGGGCAAATCGAGTTTAATGAGACCAAAATCGGTCGTCTGGCGCACAAACCTGCCAAGCTTCAGGGCGTCAAGAATGTGCTCGGACCAGAATATCTCACGCCACAAGGTATGAGTGGTGATTTTGGTATCACGATGGACGAAGCTGCGCCTTGGGGCGTCATTGTTGCGATCACGCCATTGACGCACTCAGTGCCAACAATTGCTGGTAATATCGTCAACATGGTAGCTGCGGGTAACTCGATTGTATTCAACCCACACCCTGGTGGTGCTGGGGTGGCGGCACTCGCAATCGACGAGTTTAATGAAGCGATCAAAGCGGAAACAGGGATCTCGAACCTGCTCTGCACCATCGAAAAACCTTCACTCGATTCTTTCAATGCACTCTGTGCTGCGGACGATGTAAACCTGCTTTGCATCACTGGCGGCCCTGGTGTGGTCGACGCCGCCATGAAAACTGGTAAGCGTGCTATTTGCGCGGGTCCTGGTAATCCTCCAGTGCTGGTCGATGATTGTAATCAACTCGATTTTGACCGTGTCGCTCGCGACATCATCGCGGGTGGTGGGTTTGATAACAACTTGCTCTGCATCGGTGAGAAACAAATCATCGCAGTCGGTGATTCGTATCAGAAGACGCTTGCCGCCATGCAGCGTCAAGGTGCAGTTCTCTTGAATGCACAGCAGCTCGCCGCGATTAAAAGCGAAGTCTTCGACTTTAAAGACGGCGTCGGCTGTGGCTCTGCAGTGCTGAACCGTAAGTGGGTCGGAGCCAATCCAGATGCACTCGCACGCATCGCTGGGCTTAACATTGATTCCAGTGTTGAGATGCTCATCGCTGAAACCGATGCCAACGATCCATTTGTTCAAGAAGAACAAATGATGCCGTTGCTGCCAATCGTCCGCGCCAATGACTTCAGCCAAGGCCTCAGCATTGCGAAGCAATCCGAGCATGGCGACAAGCACTCCGCAATGATCCACACCATGAACGTCGCACGCATGACTGAAATGGGACAAGCAATGGATACTACGATTTTCGTCAAGAACGGCCCTTGTTTGGCCGGTCTCGGTCTCGGCGGCGAAGGCTTTATCAGCTTCTCTATCGCAACCACCACAGGTGAAGGCATCACCACGCCACGTACCTTTACTCGCTACCGTCGTTGCACTTTGGTGAATAACTTGAACATCGTTCGATAGTTCGCCTCAGCTCTCACACCTCAAGTTTCTGGTCTCTAATTTAAGCCCTCAAATCTCTTAACAAATGATCCTCGCACGCGTAGACGGCAATGCTGTAACCAGCATCGGCCATCCCAGTCTCATCGGTCGCACTATTGTGCTCTGCACACCTGTCGATGAGCATGGCGCGAGCGCGGGTGCTCCATTTGCTGCAGTTGATCCGATGGGTGCTGGCATGCATGCACGTGTGTTCATTACGACCGATGGTTCTTGGACGCAAGGCACCGTGCATGACGATCACTCGCCAATCCGTAACCAAATCATCGGGATCATAGATTAAGCAATGAAACCTGGAAAAGTTATTGGAACTGTTACGCTTGGCGTTCGCGACCCTAGTTTTAGTGGTGGTCGTTGGGTCGTCATTTCGCCAATGGGCGAAGAGCAGCTGACAGGGAAGAATCGCAGTGATGTGTCCAGTGCGTGGTCATTGGTGGCATACGACGATCTTGGCGCCGGAGTCGGTGACGCTGTTCTCTACGTTGAAGGCGCCGAAGCAATGCAGCCTTTTGATAGACCAATTCCATTGGACGCGATCACCGTCGCACTTCTCGATACTTATAAATTTACGCCGCCGACAGAATCATAGTCCCAGCTTTCTGTCTGACACTTTTAAAAAAAACTAAAAACAAACTATTATGAGCAAACTATACACAGCGAAAAATCTCGAAGCAATGATCGCACAAGGCCAGTGCCTGTCGACCGTTCCTGCCAACGCAAAGCTCACGCCTATGGCTCGCGACATTATTCGCAAGCACAAGGCAACGCCTGGCGCCGCGAGTGCTCCAGTCGCCGCAGCCGCTGGCAACAGCCCACGTATCCACAGCCCAGTATTACCAAATGCAGTATTTGATTGGACTCCTGGCGCTGACCCGAAGACAGCTGCAGAGCTCGAAGCATTCTTCTACTCGCCAGAGGTGCAGGCACTCAAAGGGCGCATCTGCGGCATTGGTGAGCGCATCTGGAACAAAGGCTATGTCGATGGTAACGGTGGTAACATCACTGTCCGCGTCGGTGATAATCTAGTGCTTTGCACTCCGACTCTTATCTCTAAAGGCTTCATGACTCCAGATGACATCTGCATGGTGGATCTGGATGGTAATCAAGTCGCAGGCACACGTCCTCGCACTTCTGAGGTCAACACGCACTTAGCGATCATGAAAAATGAGCCGAATGCGAAGTCTTGCGTGCATGCGCACCCAATTTACGCCACTGCCTTTGCGGTGGCAGGTGTCACTCCGCCTTCTTGCCTAATCCCTGAACCAGAAGTGTTCCTCGGTGAAATCGGTTTCGCTAGCTACCAGACTCCAGGTTCTCCAGAGAACGCCAGTGAAGTTGCCAAGCTTGCCAAGAAGCACCAGTCCATCTTGATGCAAAATCACGGTGTGATCTGCTGGGGTAAGGACGTCGAAGACGCTTACTGGAAGATGGAAAACACCGATGCATTTTGCCACACCGTGACAATCACCATGCAAATCGGTGGTCCAAAGCAGTATAGTCCAGACAAGCTCAAGGAATTGATCGAAATCCGTAAGAAGCTCGGCATGCCTGATCACCGCCTCGACGAACTTAAGGAGTGTGAACTGTGCGACGCAGCAGCATACACAGTGCACACAACTCCTCAGCCCGGTGCTGATTGCGGTTGCGACCTGCCAACAACAGGCCCCGTTGACGAAGCGCTGGTCCAAAAGATCACTGATACGATCCTGAAGAAACTGAGCTAAACGACAGAATACTGAGAAACTTATTTTATGAATAAAAAACCTATCCGCGTCGCAGTCACAGGTGCTGCTGGTAACATTGGTTACGCACTTCTTTTCCGCATCGCTTCCGGTGCCATGTTCGGTCCCGATCAACCGGTCGCGCTGAATCTAGTTGAAATCGAGCCTGGTATGGGCGCCCTTAAGGGAGTCGCTATGGAGCTGGATGACTGCGCTTTTCCATTGCTCACTGAAATCGTCCAGACTTCGGACTTGAGTGTTGGCTTTAAGGACATCGACTGGGCATTGCTCGTCGGTTCCGTGCCACGCAAGCAAGGGATGGAGCGTGCTGACTTGCTCGGTATCAATGGTAAGGTATTTGTTGGCCAAGGTAAGGCGATTAATGATAACGCAAAGCCAAGTGTGCGCGTCGTCGTCGTCGGTAACCCATGTAACACGAATTGCCTGATCGCGATGAAGAGTGCGCCAAGCATTCCGAACCAGCAGTTCTTCGCCATGACTCGTCTCGACGAGAACCGCGCCAAGACACAGCTCGCTCAGAAAGCTGGCGTTGCAGTGGACCAAGTTTCCGAACTCTGCGTTTGGGGTAACCATAGCCCAACGATGTTCCCTGATTTCTACAACACCAAGATCGGTCGTGCAAAAGCAACCGACGTCATCAACGACGAAGCGTGGCTTAAAGATACATTCGTGCCGACTGTTGGTCAGCGTGGTAAGGCGATCATTGATGCACGTGGTGCGTCGTCTGCCGCTTCCGCAGCGAATGCAATCGTCGATACTGTGCGTGATTTGAGCACACCGACTCGTGGTGACTTCCATAGTGTCTGTGTGATCTCCAGTGGCGAATACGGCACACCAGCTGGCATCATTACGTCGCTACCAATCAAGGTCGATGCAGTTGGTAAATGGCGTGTCGTCGAAGGCCTTAGCCTAACTGAATACGCGAAAGAGAAGATTGCTGCTTCGAATCAAGAATTGCTCGACGAGCGTGAGATGGCCTTCGGTCAACTCGGCTTGAGCATCTAACCCTCGCAGATACATTTCAATTGATCAGGCGTCTTTAATTGGACGCCTGATTTTTTTGTGTCGATTGCTGGCTAACCGAATCTGAATTGATGCGCTGTAGGTTTCATTCTGATTGAAACTCCTCTGGTCGCGCGAGTGGCGACTCATCCTCTGTGAAGAGGACCCTCGCAGTAGCGATTGCATGGTGTACTAGTCACACTCGCAAAAAATCTCACCTTTCCGAGTTGCGCTGTTCGAATCGTTGCTTACAGTTATGGCAACTCTGCAGTGTTCGATCTTAATCGGAGTATCTGTCCTTTACTCTTTAGAAATCGGGAGCTGAAACCTTGAAGGTCGCTGTCCAGCCGTCAACCGGAAGGCAAAAACTGACAAGGAAGCGCCCACCTTAGACACAAAAGGCTTAAGAACTCCCCCTTAACCGGCACAGGTGGAGCCATTTTTTTGGTTCATCGTTGATGAGTGTAACAGTCTCGATTGAAACGACCGACCGTTTCATCTAATCAGCAACCAGTCGCTGCTGATGGCAACTGACTCCAATAGGAGTGTGGGCGACCCGCCCACATTTTCAGCACAGGAGTGTGGGCGACCCGCCCACATTTTCAGCAAAGGAGTGTGGGCGACCCGCATTTCCCGCATAGAAGCGCGCCCCGCCCACATTTCCCGCAGAGGAGGGCGAGTCGCCCTCCCTCCTTTTACCACTCATCGCGACGAAGCTTTTTTTGAAAAGTGTTTTGAGCGAACGGTAGATGCGCAGCGTGGCGCAGACGAAGAAATTCGTCCTTTCACAACTTAGCTTGAATCCCTAGCAGCTAGGATGGCGGCCGCAGTTTGCTTACCTGAGACGACGGCGCCCTCGATCGAGGCACTGCTCAGGTGGTCACCACAGACCCACACGCCCGCTTGGTGAATGCTGTTCGGGGCACTGCCGTTTGGCAGCTGCTCCGGCAAGCCGCGGCGGATGCGGTCGGTTCGTAAATGTCGCCAGCTACTGGCTTCGGGGCCGAACCATTCGAGCAACTCTGCGCGCACCTGTTCGACTAGGTCATCTGCCTCGACCAAGCCGAGCACTGAAACCGACAGCAGTGACTGACCCTCGGGCGCATAGCAGGGCGCAGCGTCGCTGATCACGCAAACATTGTTGACCGTGCCAGACCCAGATCCGTTGAGGCAAATAATGGCTTCGCGGATCGGCGAGCGATCAGCGGCAAAGTAGAGCGTGGTCACTGAGCGCCACTCAGGTGCCGAACCCTCGAGGCCGGGCAGCAGGGCGTGCGCGGCCGAGCCGTCGGTCGCCACCACCGTGGCGCAACCCTGAATGCGTTCGCCACTTTCGAGGGTGATGGAATCGATGCCGACTGCTTGGACCGCTTGATTCAACTGAATGCTGCCATCCGGCAGAAGAGCGGCCAGTTGTTTGGGGATTTCCCCCATACCCTGCGCTGGAACGGTGGCACTACCCTGGCCGAAGAGTTTAAAAGTAAACTCGAACATGCGGCTCGAGGTGCGCAGCGCGTTCTCTAAAAAAATCCCTCCGTAGAAGGAGCGAAAAAAGCGGTCAATGATCGCTTCTGAAAAGCCGCAGTCGCGCAAGTAGGCCTCCGTCGAACGATCCTCACGCGCAGCAATTGCCTCGAACGAACTATTCAGAATTTTCATCCGCATCAGGCCCACCCGCAGTTTATCGGCCAGGCTGCCGACTGGTGCGGTCACGCTGCTCCAGGCACTCGCAGGTCGCCGAAACACATCCATTAGGCGATGCAAGCGTCCGTCTCGATAAATCAGCGCGCCTGGCTCGAAGGCTTTCAGGTCGAGCGCTTCAAGATCGAGCAATTTGCCAGTCTCGGGATAGCGATCGAGATAGACTTGAAAGCCGCGATCCAATAAAAATCCATCGACTTTATCAGTGCGCACGCGGCCGCCCACGGCATCGCTGGCTTCAAAAATACATACCTCCTGCCCAGCTCGGTGGAGTTGCACGGCGCAGGCGAGGCCTGCCATGCCGGCACCCACAATCAGAACCGGTGGTGTTGCAGCGCAGTGCACCCGACTAGAAGGCCTTCATCGCTGCTTGGAACTCATCCGTCCAAGGCGTCGGTTGATGCGTTTGGCTAGATAGCTTACACACGGTGCGGCTGCCATCGCAATAAACAACGCTGCTATCCTGCGGGTGCCGAACGGTGAAGCGCATCGTTACGCCGCTGCTGCGCACGCGCTCGATCTGGTAGTCCACCGCAATCGGCCCCGGCACAGTGAATGCTTGTCGAAAACGTGCTTCGACGCCGTGCACGACCACGAAGATGTCTTCGTCCCGCTCGATATTAAAGTCCGCAACTCCCAGTAATTCTTGAAAGAACTGTTGCTGAGCCCGTTCCAGATGTAGCAGGTAGCGTGTATGGTGGAGCATGCCCAGGCCGTCGAGCTCGTCGAAAAAAACTTCTGTTTGGTAAGTAAAGGTTGAATTCATAAGTGAGTAGTGGTGTCGCTATGCAAAGCATACCACAGGCACCGATTCTTCAAGCATCCATTCTGACTTTATCAATCGCCGCTGCACTCGAAGCGTCACATGCCTTTTGGGCTACGGAAAAACTTATTCACATCGGGCTGCTTTGACACGATTCCTGTTGTGCGGGATTGCTCGGTCGCTTGATTAAACTGCATGCGTCCATTTTGCCTGTTATTGTTTTCTGTCATCCTGTTCACGACTCTGCGCGCTGCCAATCGGGCGCATCAACCGTTTGCCGAAGGGGCGGAGGTCGAGCTTATCACACTGCAAAAAATCGAGCCGATGCTGGAGTCGGGCGCGGCCTCATCGTCGCAGTCGATCTGCCAGTATCGGATCTCCGCTTCCGATGCTCCGTTCGAGCAGCGCTTAATCGTTGCTCAGGATTCAGACCACGTCGACCCGTGGCTGTATGTTTATTTAGACCCGCAGTCTGGCAGTCGGGCAGCGGCGCACTCCAATCCGTCCGTGCCGAGATGGCGCTTCAGTGACTTTAGCTCCGCGACTGGCATTGAGCTCTACGCGGCCCATTTAAATCAAGATGCGACGATCGACTTTGTCATCATCCATTATTCAGGTGGCAATGGCATCGCGGCGGGCTATGCGACGGTTGGCTTGCTGCTCTCTGCTGACGAGGGCTATTCGCTGTCAGTGGTCGAATCGATTTATCCCGACCCCAGCGATTTTATACGCCTCAACGGCAAGTCAGTCTTCCTGCACTGCGATTTGCAAAACGCGGACCCGTGCCGTGACGGCAAAGCACATAACTTCTGGATCTATAACGTCCTCAACATTGAAGGCGATTCCCTGACGATCGACAATGCAGGCCACAAAACGTTTCCGCGTACGATCTTCTATAGCTTTGCGCCCAGCAGTGCCGAAACCGAGCTACTCGAACCGAGTCAAAAAACCGTATTAGTGGCGCGCAGCACGCCGCAGATTAGACGTTGTCACCCGCAGCGTGCTGCAGGTGAATGAAGCTCTCGGCGGCACCGTGGTGATTACCGAGGACGAAGTGACCTACACTTTTCCTTCACAGTAGCCGCGCAAATTGCTCGACTTTTAAAGCCAGGTTGTTTTTTTTACTGTCTTTAAATGAAACGTTTTATCATCCGAGTCTCGGTGCTGTTTGTCTGCATGCTTCTATTGCTGCAGTTGGTCAGGCATACCGAAGCTCCGGCTACTGCAAAAACGGCCGCTGTGGCGAAAGTGCCCGCTGTGGCGAAAGTGGCGGTTTCGGAAGTGCCGGCAAAAGTCCTGGTAAAAGAAGCGGCAGCGTGCTGTCCAATTGAGGCGCCTACGGCCGGCGTGGATGCTCCGCTGCCAGAATCGGGTCTAGAGCTGCCCAAGCGGGCAGATCTTCGTTTCAGTGAACCTGTGGCCGAAACCGTATTTGAGGAATTCCGCCGCTGGACGGAAAGCCAGATGGTTGCTGGCGCGAATCTCCAGCAAGGCATTCAGCTGGCACAGCAGCGCCGCCACGCGCTGCT
Source organism: Puniceicoccaceae bacterium (assembly GCA_017854655.1). Lineage (GTDB taxonomy): Bacteria > Verrucomicrobiota > Verrucomicrobiia > Opitutales > Coraliomargaritaceae > Lentimonas. Next base: position 49,760 of record JAFMHF010000004.1, read on the forward strand.
CAATCTGATTGAGCAGGATCCGCAGCGGGCGCTGGAACTCGCGGTGCCTCATGCCGTGCGGCGGCAGTTGCCGGCAGAGATCCTGAGACTACTTGAGCGGCAAGTCGATGCTAGCGGGGACTTGATGGCGCTGGCGACCACTCTGGATGGCAACCGTGGCTGCCAGATCGACCGCAAGGTAACGCTGCGGGATGGCCAGGTTTTCGACGCCTACACGTATGGGCGTCGCGGCGCGATACCGACCCGCGACAATATCGCCATCCACGGCCTGGCGCTCGATGACAAACTCGCGCTATCTGAATTTCCGGGCCGTGTGCTGGATCCATCGGAACTGACTGCCAGAGTGGAGGCTGGGCAATCGGTGGGCTTATCGCAGGAGCAAACCGACGCTGCCGACGGGCCAGTGATCGCTTTTGGCGACGGCCTGATCACTCGCTATGCCGATGATGCTCAAGCCATCGCGGCCCTGCTGCTTGCGGAAGGTGCCGAGCAATCCGGTGCCACCGCGGCCTTGGCTTCGGATCTGGATGGCGTGATCGCCTACAGCCCCGAAACCGAGGGGCAGAAGACCTTGCTCATCATCCGCGTGGATTTTCCAGATTTTCAAGGACAGAGCGCGTCTGATTCGACTTTGCAGACTCTTATCTCTGACATGAATTCCGTTTATACTGACATGTCTTATCAAAAGGCGACCTTCGCATTGAAGGGTCAGGGCTCCGAATTCACGCCGACGCTGCGGCTGCCGAACAATGCCAGTTATTACAACAAATTTGGCCTTATACTGGATGCCGCGCGCACGGCGGCTGTGGCCGCGGGTTACATTTACACGGACTATACCTATGAGGTGGTGATCTCCGGCAGCCAGCCAAACATGCCTGGAACCGCCGGTGTGGCCTTTGTGGGTGGGCGCGGAGCGTGGCTGCACAACGGCCAGTGGAATCTCAAAACCTGCGCCCATGAGCTGGGGCACAATTTCGGCCTGCCGCATTCCGGTGCATGGGATACCGATGATGGCAGCGTGATAGGCCCCGGCGACGAGTGGGCTTATGGAAACGTCTTCGACATCATGGGGGTGGGCCCTTCACCGCATTCCAGCCGGCATTTCGGTGCCAGTGTGAAGAACTATCTCGATTGGATACCCGACTCAGACGTGGTGAAGATCACGACCAATGGCACCACCACTACGCGCATCCGCGCCATGGATAAGGTCCAGGCCGACGGAAACCAGCGGGCGCTCGTCGTGCAGCGCCCCGGCAACTCGGATGATTACTGGATCGAACATCGTCAACTCTATGGCACGAACTACGGCATGCGAGACGGCGTGCTGGTGAACTGGGCCAACATCAACGGCGGCTACCAACAACCACTGTTGCTCGACATGCAGCCTGATACCTCTGAGAAGACCGATGCCGTTCTGCCGATTGGTATGACCTTCTCCGACACTGCGGCAGCTATCCACATCACCCCGGTGGCGCGCGGCACCGACCCAGACGGTGTGAACTGGATCGATGTCACGGCGACTCGCGGCAACGTTTCCGGCAATCTCCCGCCAGAGGCGACTCTTAGCGCCAACAATCCGAATCCCGCGGTCAATGGCAGCGTCACCTTTACCTGTAACGCCAGCGATCCGAATGGCGACACGCTGGCCTACTTTTGGGATTGGGGCAATGGCACGACGACGACCAACAACAGTGCGATCGCCAGCAAAAGCTGGCCGGCGGCTGGCTTCTATATTGTGCAATGCACCGTTTCTGATATGAAAGGTCTCAGCACCACAGCGGACTATGTGGTTCAAGTGGGCGGCGCGTCTGGCACGTTTTTCATCGAAGGTGTGGTGAGTACGATTCAGGGTTTGCCGCTGCAAGGAATTGCTGTGCGCGTGTCTCCCACTCAAAGCGCCAACACAGATGCGAGTGGCCGTTATATCATCACGGGTCTGGCGTCTGGCACTTATACACTCACCGCCTCGACAGGCTCGACCATTCAGCCGGATGGCTTCACCAATCCGGTGACGGTCGGCCCCAGCCTGCAAGATAGGAATTTCACGCGTCCGTCGTATCCGTTGACCTGGGATGCGAATTCAGCTGTGACTGGCGCGCAAGACGGCAGCGGCAACTGGGCCAACAATACCGGCAACTGGCGCAACGAAACAATCGGCGCGAACAATCAGAACTGGAACAATTCCAGCATGGATTCCGCCACCTTCGGTACGGGCACGGATGGCAGCTATACGGTGACGCTTTCGGGAGCGGTTCAGGTCGGTGGCGGAATCACTTTCGCCAATAGTGGTTACACGCTTTCGGGAGGCGCGGGAGTCGAGCTGCAGCTCGACGATGGCTCGAATAATACCTCGATCAGCGTGGCTGCTGAAAAAACTGCGACCATCAATTCCGCCATCACCTATCAAAGAAACAAGCCAGCCGCCATCACGGTGAACTCGGGCGCAGTCTTGAATCTCGGTGGCGGTGCGTCTAATTCGCAATACAACTTTAACGGTGCTGGCACCGTCAATATGACCGCTGGGAATTATACGGCCAACGTCGGCAAAGTCGCAGTCGCCAATTTCAATCAGAGCGGGGGGACTTTTAACATCACGCCCGGCAACAATACCGGTTACAATATTTCTAGCAACAGCCGCAGCGTGAACTACACTCTTGCCGGTGGCACCTTAACGGTCAACGGCAACAACACGACGTCCACCGTCAGCAATGCCTACCTCGGCATCGGAAACGGCACTGCCATCTCTAACACTTCGACTATGATCGTGCAAGGCAGCGCCACGGTAAATGTTGGCACCGAAGCTTCCCGGTCCGGCGAGATTCGTATCGGCAATAAACCCGCATCAAATGGTAGGCTCGATGTGCAGGGTGGCACGCTTACGATTGGAACTGGTAGCACCGACAACCAGATTTACTTTTTTAAGGCGGGCACGACCGATGATTCCTACTTCGCCAGCATGCACCAGTCCGGTGGCACCGTGACTGCCAACGGCATTCAGTTTGGCAGCGAATCTGGCACTTTCAACGCCGCCTCGTCTGCATTGCTGCAACTGAGCGGCGGCAGTCTCTACCTTGGCCAGCAAGGCATCACCCGAGGTTCCGCGGCGGCTGACCTGCCGATCACGATCCAACTCCAGGGCGGCACGCTGGGCGCCGATCGGAACTGGAGCTCTTCGCTGGACATGCAACTCGGCGCCGCCGACGGTGGCGTGATCATTCAGGCGCAGGACAGTGCCGGCACCGCGCGCAACATCACTCTTACTGGCAACCTTGCCGACGATGGTGGGGTGAGCGCTTCTCTGACTAAGACTGGTTCGGGGCTGCTGTCTCTGGGAGGCGCAAACACCTTCACCGGTGGGCTCACTATCCGTAACGGCACGGTGGAGGCCAAGTTCAGTAATGCCGCACTGGGTGCTGGCACGGTTGCCATGGGCGGTGCCGGCTCGTCCGGGGCCACTCTAATTACTGGCAAGCCGCTGGGCAATCCCGTAACTGTCCACGCACCCGATAGTGGTCAGATTGTGATTGGCGCGAACGGTATCGGCTCCGGATTCAACTTAACTGGTCCGGTCACCTTAAATGGCGATCTCACCTTGCAGACCTACGACAACACGATTGACGGGACAATCAAAGCGGTAGCAAACCTCTCCGGTGGCGTGACCGGAGCCGGCAACCTGACCCTCAATAATCTCGGCCTCGCTGCAAACGTCATCAACCTCAACAACGCAGCCATCAACCACAGCGGCAGCCTGACCTCGCAAGGCACTGCAACTGGCGATACCACGATTGGTGCCGATATCGGACCAAATGTCACCAGCGTCACGCAGGCCAGTACGACTTCCAGTTTGGTTCTCTCCGGGAATAACGGCTACACTGGAGACACCATCATCAGCGCGGGCACACTACGACTCGGGGCGGCCGATGTCATACCCGACGGTGCCGGCAAGGGCAACGTGTCGGTCTCTGGAGTATTAGACCTCAATGGATTTTCCGAAACCATCAACGGCCTCAGTGGTGGCGGGGTGGTGGACAACACGGCTGCCTCCACCAATACCGTTTTGACGCTGAGTGCCGGCTCTATCTTCAGCGGGACTATTCAAAACAGCGGTGCCCCCCTGACGCTAGTCAAGGGCCCAGCCGGCGGTGTTATCCTAACTGGAAACAACAACACCTACAGCGGCGGCACGATCGTGCAAGGTGGGCGGTTGTTCATTGCGAATGCTGGCGCACTCACGCCTAACGGCTCCGTTCAGGTCAACGCTGGTACTTTAGCAATCAACGCGGCCGGTTCGCCCACTTTCGCCCAGACTATTAATCTCGCTTCGGGCGCGGCGCTATCCGTGCGCAAGGATGCGACGATCTCCGGCGTTATCCTGCCGACTGCAGGCAGCGTTGTCTTCAACCGGGACGACCAGCCTACGGTGGCGTTCAGCCTGAATAGCGCGCCAGTGCTGGCCGGCGATCTCACGGTTCAGGTGGGGGGCGGTACGAATTCCACGGTCGGTGATGTCACCCTTGCTGGTGTCATCACTGGAACCGGCGGGCTGACTAAGACCCAGACTGGCACGCTCATTCTTGCTGGAGTCAACTCCTACAGCGGTGACACCGTGGTCGGCGGCGGGGTGCTCGCTGTCAACGGAACTTCGATTGCGAATAGCGGCAAACTCGTCATTGCGGGCGGCAAGGTAGACCTAACCAATACGGAAACCGTCAGCACGCTTTTCTTCGGCGGCGTTCAGCAGGCGGCAGGCGACTACACCAGCGCGGATCCCTCCAGTAATTTCACGGGGGCTGGCACTCTGACTGTTCTCAGTGGCACACCCGCCGCTGGCTATGCTTCTTGGGCCACCCTTAATGGGGCAGGTACTAATCCCACCGAAGACCACGACAATGATGGTGTGAACAACGCTGTGGAATACTTCATCGGTGGTCCGAACGGCAACACGACTGGACACACGCACCTCGCAACGATGCAGAGCACTGCCGGCGTCCGCAGCGTGACTTGGACGATGGGCGCGGGCTACTCCGGATCCTACGCTACCGACTTCGTGGTGGAAACCTCGGTAACGCTTGACGACGTTTGGCAGAATGAAGCTCTCGGCGGCACCGTGGTGATTACCGAGGATGAAGTGACCTACACTTTTCCCGCAGCAGCCGGAAACCAAAGATTTGTTCGCCTCAAAGTTATGGCGCAATAATAGCAGCGCTTACTCGAAAGCATAGAGATAGCCGTCCGCACAAAGGATGAAAGCGCGGTCGCCGTGGATCGCAGGAATGGACTCGTGGAAGATGCCGTCCACACGGGTGCGCCAGAGTAAGTTTGGAGTTCCGTCGGGGTTCGGTTCGGTGGCTAGGCAGCTGATGAAGACATCGGTAGAGGAACCACAAATCACGCTGTCCGGCGTGCAAGCCGAGCCGGTCCAACCACCGGCGCCGGTGTAGTGCCAATTGATCTTGCCGGTCTGGTCGTCGAGGCAGAATAAACGCGCCCCGCAAGGCATGCCGTCGTGATCGATCGTGGTCGAAATAAAGACATTGTTACCGGACGCGGAGGCGGTGGCGTTCATCCCTTTTTTGGGTCGGGTCGGATCGTTGAACCGCCATTTTTCTTTCCCCGTGTCCTGGTCCAGTGCCACCAGGGTATTGGGCACAATGCGTCCGAGTAGATTGCCTTTCCATAAAATGGCGGCGGCCGAGTCGGGCCCACCGCCCCAGCGGTAATCGATGCCTTCCTTGGCGTAGGCCCAAACTGTCCGCCCGGTTTGTTCGTCGAGCGCGTAGTAGTAGCCGTCCCATGAGCCGGTATAAACCAAGCCTTTGCCGACCGCGGGGGCTGGATAAATCCCGCCATTGGTGCGCCGCATCCATAGGGTGCTGCCATCCTCGGTAGACAGCGCTAAGATCTTGCCGTCCACGGTGCCGGTGTAGAGGCGCCCGTCGTTGGGCGTGGAGGTGGTCCAGACCCAACCAGGTTGTGCGGTCCAGAGTGGCGCGCCGTCGGCTTCGCTCACGCAATAAAGATCATCATTGCCACCTTGCTGACCGAAGAACACGCGACCGTCGTGCACGGTTGGTGCGCCGGATACCTGCCCGGAAGCTTCGTAGCGCCAGATCTCTTTGCCGCTCTGCGTGTCCATCGCGCGAACAAACCGATCCGGGCCGCCGACGAAGACCTTGCCCTGGCTGACGGTTGGTGGCGATTGGTAATCGCCTCCCGCGGCGACGACATCAGCCAGAATGCGCCGGCCGTCTTCGTAGATGCATTGCAGCAGGCTGTGTTTCCATTGTTGCTTGCCGGTGGCGAGATCGAGGGAATAGAGAAACAACTCGGAGCTGCTGACGAGGATTCCGTTTTCGCTGCCAGTCAGGTCGGCGAAGATCGAATGGTGTCCGGCCGCTGCGGACCAGCGTTGTTGACCCTGCAAATTAAAGGCGGTGACCTTGCCATCGAGACCTGCCGCAAAGACCGTATCCGCGACAACGATTGGTCGCGACCGGATCCAATCGCTGGTGGCGGCCTGCCACGTGAGGGCTCCGCTGTTGGTATCAATGCAGTAAAGTTCGCAGGTGGCGGAGCCGAGGTAGAGTTTGCCTTCGTGCAGAGTGGGTGGGGAGAATAGTTGCTGTGCGCGAGGTTCGCCACCGTTGAGCTTGAGCTTCCAGCGCACCGAACCGTCGGAAATATTGAGGGCGTGAAGCGTGCCGTCCTGCGCACCGACGTAGACAGTTGTGCCATCGGCCACTGGCGTCATACGCAGCGGTGATCCGGCGTCGTAAGCCCAGGCGACGCGTTGCGGCCCAGTCAGATTCAAGGCGTGCAGGATGCCGTCATCCGTCGGAGCGAAGACGTGTTCGCCGGCGATCACGGGGTCACCGAACAGGTCGCCGACCCGCATCGTCCAGCATGGCTCGCCGCCGGCTTTGCGAACGACGACGGTGTCCTGCATCTCATAAAACGCGGGGGCGCCACGGAGATCGAGCCGTCCGTACGGATAGACGAGATAGTCGCTATTTCCCGAAATCGGCGCACAACCGCGTCGGTAATCCACGCGATCCGCATCCAGCTGGCGCGTGACCTTGCCGCTCTTTTTGTCGATGTAGAAAACGTGTTTGTCCTTTTCGATATACTCCCAACTGCCGCTGCTGCCGCGGAGGACGATGTGATCCTGCTGGATGACCGGCGTCGAGCTGGCGCGTGGCGCGGAGTAGATCTGCAAGCCATCCTGCGGCGTGGTCCAGATCACCTTGCCGGTTTTCTCATCGAGGCAATAGGCCAGGGTGGTCACGCCCGGCGAGGCGATGTAAACATGTCCGTCCTCGACCGCGGCCGATGCATACCACGACATGCCGATCGGGAACTTCCACGCGACCTCGCCAGTGCGCGGGCCTGCATCTGGCGAGAGCCCGGATTGCTCGAGGTTGCCGCCGAACACCGGCCAGTCCGTCTTGCTGGACGATGGCTTTTCGCGGGTGCCGCGCACTTCCTCGATGAAGTTTGGGTTGGACTGGATTTTATCCAGCGCTTGGAAGGCGCTTTCCATCGCTTTATAGCGCGATGGGTTGATCGGTCCCCACTTAGAGAACTGACTACAAGCAGCATGAAAATCCGTCATGTCCACCCCGCGATGCACCAGCAGTCGCACCCAGGAGAAAATCAGCGCGTGACGGCGAGAGGCGTTTTCCGGGGTGGTGGGGTTGGCGACAAAATCCCTGCGCATGTAGTCGATTTCGGCAATGCCGGTGGCAACCAATGCCTCCTCACCTTTCAGTGCGGAAAACGACGAGAGCAAGACCGCTGCAACTAGTATAAAAGCACGGCAGAAAGATGTCGGACAACTCATAGTTTTTTATTTTAGCGCGTGGACGTAACCATCTCCGGCGAGAACGAAGACTTTGTCGCGGTAGATACAGAGTGTCGACTCCTCGACGCGTTGATCGAACTTGTAGATCCACAGCGGTTTGCCGGTGAAGGCGTCGAGGCAGTAGAAGAACGGTGTGTTCCCAGAACCGATGTAGACGCGGTCGCTGGCAATCGCCGGTGCGGAAAGCCCGCCGCCGTCGGGGAAGGTCCAGAGGATCTTGGCGGATTCGGAATCGACGCAATACACGCGGGATGCGGTTGGTACTCCCCGAAGGCCGACACCGACGCGCGCTGTGTAGTAGGCGCGGTTCTTAAAGAAGGCTGGGGTGGCGTTGAAGTTAGAGAAGTTCCCGGTGTGCTGTGGATTCTTGTTTCCTTCGCTCAGAATCTCCCCGGTTTTTGCGTCGAAACTCATGTAGACATTCGAATGGTGCGGAACGTAAATTTTACCCTCGTAGGCGATCAGGGTTCCTGAATCTAATTCGATGCCGTTCGCCTTCCAGGCGATCTCGCCGGTCTTCTTGTCGAAGGCATACAGCGAGCCGCTCCATGAACCGAAGTAGACCAGATCGCCGTCGATGGCGGGTTCCGCAGGTACGGATTTGGCGGTCGGATACATCCATACGATGTGTCCGGTTTTCGCATCGAGACAGACGGCGTATCCGTTGACGGTCGGGACATAGACCATCCCGTCGTCGTAGGCCGCAGATCCCCACACCCAGCCACCGGGCACTGTCTGTTTCCAAAGCAGCTCGCCTGTGGCCGCATCGACACAATAGAAGAAACGCTCGCCGCCTTGCTGACCGGCAAAGATCTTGCCTTCACCAAAGGCAGGACCCACCGAAATAGCACCGCCCATTTCGAATTTCCAAATCTCCTTACCCGTGTCCGCATCAACGCCGAAAAGGAATCCCGCCGCATTCCCGAAATAGACTTTGCCATCCGCAGCGGTTGGCTTGGACTGGTAGTAAGTGCCGCCGGATAGAACATCAGTAAAGATGCGCTGACCTGCTTCGTTTTCGTAGGCGTTCAGTAGGCTGCGTTTCCAGAGGACATCCCCCGAGGCATCGATGCGGCGTAGCCATAGGTCGCTGTCGCTCACCAATACTGAATCCCCAGCGCTGACCAAGTCGGAGTAGATCTGGTGGGTGGAGAAGGTTTTACTCCATTGGATCCTGCCATCCGCCTTGCCGAGGCAGGCGATCTTTCCATCCACACTGGCCACCATTAGTCCTTTCGAAGTCATCGCCGGCTTGGAGCGGATCCAATCAGACAATTTCGTCTGCCACTCGATTTCTCCGGATTTGGCGTCGAGGCAATAGACCTGCTTGTTCGCCGCGCCGAAATACAACTTCCCATCGAGCACTAGCGGCACGCTAAACTGCTTGCGCGCGCCGTTTTCGACCGGATCGATACGGGTTTCCCAGACGAGCGAGCCGTCGGATTCCTTGAGGCCGTAGAACACGCCACCATTCGATCCGAAATAAACCTTACCATCTGCCACGGTCACAGCCGTATTCACCGCGCCCTCCGCGTGGAATTTCCATGCGACCAATGAATGCTTCGTGCCCGCCAGATTCAGCGAATAGAGGTAGCCCTCAGTGGTGCCCTGCAGCACGCGCTCTTCCGTCATCACCGGTTCCGCTAGGGCATCAATATCGCCAACGTTAAAGTCCCAGAGCCTGCGATTGTTATCCACATCCGCGCAGATCAGGCGGTTGAAGTTCTGACAGACCGCTGGGTACCCGTAGATGTCGTGTACCCCAAAAGGATAGACCGTGTATTTTCCGTTGCTGGCCACTGGAGCGACCTGCGTGCGGTAGTCGATGTGCCCCGCGAATTTACGCGCGAGGGTCTTGCCAGTTTTCTTGTCGAGGTAAACGAGGTTCCGTGCCTGGCCTTCGTTGCCGCCGTGGCTGTTGACCTCACGTAGGATGATCTTGTCCTCCAAAATTACCGGCGAGGACATGATCGCGGGGTATTTGTAGATGCCGAAAAGCGGATGCGTTTGGGTGGACTTCCAGATGTCTTTTCCGGTCTCCAAATCGAGGCACAGACTAGTGGTGTGCATGCCGGGTGATGCGACGTAGACCCGGTTGCCCTCGACGCTTGGGCGGGCATACCAGCCCAGACCGACCGGAAATTTCCAAGCGAGCTCTCCTGTCTTCGGTCCCGGTGCTTTGGTGTAGCCCGTATTGTGCTTGTTGCCCTGAAACATCGGCCAATTCGCGTCCATGTCGCCACCGGTTGGAGCCGTCGCGGGGTCGGCGGTGAAGGGTTTATAGATCGTGCCGTCCTGCTGCAGCTTAGCTTGAATTTCCTCCAACTTGGCGAAGCCCTCGTCGATGGTCTGGCTCATCCCGTGCAGGGCCTCCTCGCGCGCCGCACCCTGTCGGCCGAGGACCGCGTTCTGGAATTGAATATATTTCTTATCAATATCGAAGAACGGATGTGTGTCAGCGCCTTGTTGCTGTAAGGAGGTCAGCCATAGAAACATCAAAACTGAGCGCTCACGGTAGGTTTCGGCGGTCGTCGGCACAGTCTTGATCGCTAACCTTACCCGGTCGATATCGGCGTCGTGGCTGGTGGGTTCGACTGCCCCAGCTGGCATGGCTAGGGTTGCTATTAGTAGGGGAAGGATGAAGTAGCGTAGGGCAGACATAGTTTCAATGTGGTTTAGAATGCGGCAGGTCTGTTTAATTTGATGCATTTCGGGATGCATTCTCGGCAGTCACCAGTACCTTTAGTTGTTTGAAAAGCCCGGACAAATGCAATCATGTATTGTATATTGTTAACAGGTCTCTGAGTTATGTGCTTATTCGAGGACCAATGATCCATTAAGTGTTAAACTATAGAATTGAACCTCAGCCCGAGGTCTAGCGCGACCGACGTATTTTAGCCGCGATTAAAAGAAGCCTGCATCTTTCGTAGCGATTGTGCAAAAATAAAGCAGCAGCTAAGTGCATCCTTTACAGTAAGTCTGGGTTGGTTAATTTGATGGGCCTAACTTCATGAAAAAGCTTACTCATTTTACCGTAATCGGTCTGTTATCGCTCGCATCTTGTGTGCAAGCCAAACTCACTACCGCTAAGATTTTTAGTAGCCACATGGTGCTGCAACGCGATCTTGCTAGCCCTGTGTGGGGATGGGATACCCCGGGAGCAGCAGTTACCGTAAATTTCGCTGGTCAGCAACAAACGGCGACGACCAATCAGCATGGCCGCTGGCAGGTGAAGCTAAGCCCCATGCCGGCTAATACGACCGCTCAACAAATGACCATCATCGGTGCAGATGGTGAGACAATCACTTACAATAATATCCTTATTGGAGATGTCTGGATCTGCTCAGGGCAATCCAATATGGAGTGGTCCGTTAAACAGTCACACAACCCGCAACAGGAAATCGCCGCGGCGAACCACCCGCAAATCAGGCTATTCAATGTGCAAGGCCATACCGTTGCCAGTGCTCCGCAAGAGCAATTGAGTATTGCGACATCTTGGCAGCCTTGCAATCCGACATCTGTAACCAACTTTAGTGCTGTCGGGTATTACTTTGGCCGCAATCTGCACCAGCAAAGCGGTGTCCCTATCGGTCTGCTTGGCACTAACTGGGGCGGCACTCGGGTAGAGCCGTGGACACCTCCTGTAGGATTTCGCAAGCAGCCTGAACTTGCCACACTTTCCAAGAAAATCGATGCCCAACTGATCGAAACTCAGGCAGGAAAAGCAGCGTGGTCCAATTACGCAAAGCAAGTAGGCCAATGGAGCGCTTCAGTGCAGCAAGCTGTCGGCGAGGGCCGCAATGTCCCACCGGCGCCGACTAGTCCCGGACCAAGAAGTCATAATGAGCCCTGCTCAATTTATAATGCGATGGTGCATCCCATTGTTGGTTTCGGCGTCCGCGGGGCGATCTGGTATCAAGGTGAATCGAACTCTGGTGAAGGCATTCACTATCTGCCCAAGCTAAAGGCACTGGTGCAAGGCTGGCGCGAAATCTGGCAGCAGCCTGATGATTTTCCATTATACTTTTACGTAGTGAAGCTGGCTCAGTTTCACGGCCATTCCACTAATCCCGCAGGTGGCGACGGCTTTGCCCGCCTTCGTGTCGCTCAGGATCGTATCCAAGAATTGCCGCACACGGGCGTGGCTTCCGCCATCGATATCGGTAACGACAGGGATATTCACCCGAAGAATAAGCAGGATGTCGGCAAGCGCCTAGCTCTGTGGGCTCTACGAGATGTTTATGCAAAAAGAGACATTACCGTGACTGGCCCGACTTTTAAAAGCATGGAGGTCGATGGTAATACCGTGTCTATCAATTATGATCATAGCGGCGATGGCCTCATGATCGCTAAGAGGAAAGATCCCTTCCATCCAGTAGTGGCTACGCCAGAGGCAAAGCTCGCTAGCTTTGCCATATCAGGCGCTGACGAGGTATGGCATTGGGCGGATGCAACCATTGAGGGCAATACCGTCAAACTCAGTTGCGCAGCGGTCGCTCAACCCACCGCGGTGCGATATGCTTACCGAGGCAACCCGGCTAATGCCAATCTCTACAACAAGAATGGTTTACCAGCTATCCCTTTCCGCACGGATAATAAAAACCCCTAAGGCGAATTCCAATCTACAGAAAATATGATAAAATTATTTCCACTGTTTAGCATTTCTATTTTATCCTACGCACACAGTTTCGCAGCGGTTCCCCATGAAGCAAAATACGATTATATGACAGAGCTAGCCAACACCGATGCCATTATTAACTCCATTCCCGACATCATTTTTTACAAAGATATTGATGGCGTTTACAGAGGCGGAAACCAGGCTTGGGCTAATCTGTTAGGCAAGCCGCTCGAGGACCTTATCGGTAAGTCCGATCATGATTTGTTTCCAGCTGACTTGGCTAAACTTTTTAGGACAAAAGACCAAGAGATGCTCACCTCAAAAGCGACAAAGCGTAACGAAGAGTGGGTAATCAATGCAGATGGTGAAAATATACTTCTCGATACCATAAAGACTCCATGGATCGATCAAACTGGCAATACACTCGGAACACTTGGCATCTGTCGAAATATCACTCCTAAGCCGCAGGACCTTGCTGAAGTACGTGTGGCAAATGATCAATTCTACGCGGCTCTGAATGCGATGTTTACAGGAGAATTAGAACCAATGAATGCTATCTGGTCCCATTCTGATGATATCAGCAATCAAGGGCCATTTGGATCAAGAATGGATGGATGGCAAGCAGTGGGCGCCCAATTCAAAAAAGAAGCAGCCATGCAACTTGGCGGTCGTGTTGCCTGTAAGAACCTCATTGTCCAAGCAGGTAGAGATATAGCCTACACGGTATGTGAAGAGCACGGTGAGAATATGACTGCAGCAGGCAAGCCGGTTAAGGTCAGTCACCGAGCCACCAATGTTTTTCGTCGCGAAGAAGGTCAATGGCGCCTGATACATCACCACACTGATTTATCACCGCAACTTAATGACACTGATGATGAGTGAAAACTCGTTAAGGTAATGTCATGACCAGGCGCAGAGACAACCTGATCTCCGCTAAATTTTACTTTTGCTACTGGCGTAGCCGCTCCAGGATTCTTTCGGGTGCTGGAAAAATCGAATCAATGGTGGCTGCTTGAGTCCGAGCGCTCGACATCAATGCCGCAGCAGCCTGCGTATGCTGCAAGTAGACGCTCCTGCAGTTGATTTCGTCCACCGGCGGCGACTGCCGCGCTATCTAGATCGAGGAACAGTTCGAGGCAGGCGGTTTCACCTGCCAGCGCTTCGTAGCGTTCCGCTAGGCAACCTAGCATCAGCTCGAGATCGAGCGGTTGTGGTAAACGGCTGTCGGCCAAGTATAGCGCCAGTTCCGCACTCGGTGTATTCGCCGCCGCGGCCTCGGCAGACCAAGGCTTACCCTGGCCGAGATCGAGCAGTATCCATTCGATGCCAATCCGTAGCCAATCGGCGTCTTTGATCGATAGCTCCGAAAGCCAGCGTGCTTCAGTCGCTTCAATCGTAGCCTGATGACGCGTGGCCCATAGCCGCTGAACTTGCAGGCCACCCTGGAGTGTGAGCCAATATAAGGCCTGTAGTATCACAACGGTGGCTTGGACTACTGCGATCGCGATATAAGCAAGTAGCGACAACACTCCAACCAGCAGGTGCAAGTAGATCGCATTTTTGCCGCGGACATGAATGCCACCGATCTTGGCACTCGAGTAGCGCGGTTTAAACCAATTCACCGTGCCGATTTCTGTTTTTGTCGAGACCGACACGCCGCTCTTCGATAAGTTGAGTTTGGTTGGCCCCTCACCATAGCGACCGCGTAGCACGAAGCGACCGTTTTGGAAGGCGACCTGGGTGCCCTTGGCCACCCGAGTCGAAGCCCGCAGGCCATGTGCAGAATTTGCAGTGAAGTTGATTCCAGCAGCCTTAGTTTGCGCACGCAGCGCAATTCCACCGCTGCGGCTCACCCGCAGGTATTTGCCACGGTATTCGATCCGTTGAAGACGTCCATCTGGGCCTATTTTAAGCATCGTGTATAAGTTGAAGACTGTGATGGCCGAATGGCGAGTCCAACCAGAAAACCATGTTATTTTTTAGTGACTGTCAGCCGGTCAATCTCGCACCGTGTTTAGTTCCTGGTCTGATGGTTCAGGGGAGGGACGTGCTCGCCTCGTCCGCAGCCGAAGCGGGAGTTGGACTGCCCTGCTTGGTGGTT
>JAFMHF010000125.1 GCA_017854655.1 Puniceicoccaceae bacterium
CGAAGAACCGGCTCGCGATGTGTGACACTTTTAATGAGGACGACAGCATTCCGGTGTTTCTGATCTCACTCAAAGCAGGCGGCACGGGTCTGAATCTGACTGGCGCGGACACTGTGGTGCATTACGACCCGTGGTGGAATCCCGCAGCTGAGGCGCAGGCAACAGACCGAGCGCACCGGATAGGGCAGGAGAGGGTGGTGACCAGCATTAAGCTGATCGCCGCCAACACGGTGGAAGAAAAGGTGATCGAACTGCAAGCGAAGAAGACCGAGACCTTAAAGGAACTGTTCGAAGAGAGTGAGGCGGCCAACGCGAAGATTAGCCTAGAAGATATTAAGGGCCTGTTGACATAAGGTGCTTGGCGCAACGGCCTCAACGGTTCATGTGGCACGAGACACGCCTGCGCGACATATTCAAAAGTAATCACCAGTCCGATCCTGACGGGCAATCAAAACTTGCAATGCACTGTGGTCAGTCTTTTATGTTAATAGTCTCAATGCGTCGGCTCGCTAATCCTTTCCTGTCTCGCGAGCTTAGCGCATCTGCTGCGCGTAGAGTGCTCACTCCATCGGTTTTTAGTCTTAATTACTCAATATAAAAACACCCTATGAACATCTTAGAAGTCTCATTATTCATCATCGCCGTGGTCGGCGTCATTGGTCTCGGCATCTGGAAGAGCCGCGACGAAGACACCTCTGGAGAGCAGGGCGCAGCGGATTATTTCTTGGCTGGTCGTGGTCTCACCTGGTGGCTGGTTGGGTTCTCGTTGATTGCTGCTAATATTTCGACGGAACAATTCGTGGGTATGTCGGGCTCCTCGGCCAATTGGCTGGGCATGGCGATTGCCTCCTACGAATGGATGGCTGCCGTCACGTTGATCTTTGTTGCCTTCTGGTTTTTACCGAAGTTCCTCAAAGCGGGGCTCTACACCATTCCAGAGTTCTTGCAGTATCGTTTCGACGGTGTGGCTCGTCTGGCAATGGCGATTCCTGCGATTGTCACTCTAGTGTTCGTTACCACCTCATCGGTTATTTTCTCCGGTGGTAAGTTTGTTTCTGAATACTACAACGAAGTGCCAATTCTTAATAATCTGACTTACGTCTGCTGGATGATTGCGATTTTTGCGGCGGTCTATGTGTTCATCGGTGGATTGAAGGCCTGTGCGTGGACTGACTTGATCTGGGGCGCTGCGCTGATCGTTGGTGGTGCGATTGTGATGTTCCTCGCGTTTAATGTGCTGGCAGATAAGCCTGCTGAAGAGCTTTTCCTGACTAAGGTAGCGAACTCGAATGCGACAGTGGAGCAAATCGATGCGGCGGGCTCATGGGAGCGCTTTATGTTATTGAATGATGGTGTTGATGGCGAAGCTGTTGTTGTGAATGGCCCAAATGGCAGCGGTGGTAAGGTGCACATGGTGCGTCCGAAGGAAGATACTGACATCCCGTGGACTGCCTTGTTGATCGGTCTTTGGATTCCTAATTTCTTCTACTGGGGCCTGAACCAATACATCGTGCAACGTACCTTGGGCTCCAAGTCGCTGGCTGAAGGTCAAAAGGGAATCGTTTTTGCTGCGACTTTAAAGTTACTGATTCCCTTCTTGGTCGTAATTCCAGGTATTCTCGCCTTTAATCTGTATAGTGGAGATCTGCATAATTCAGCCGCTGAAAAGAACATCGCGATGGTTCAAGCTGCTGAACTCGATCGTTCCACTGGCGTGATTGGCGTGGAGGCGGCCATGGTGGGTCTACAGCCGGAACTCGCAGCTCGGGCCTTGGCGCAAAATCTCGCGGTGATTGGTACTGAAGCGACACTCACCGCGGGTGCTGGCAACGATGTGCTTGCAAATCGTATTAATGAGTTGGCGCAGACTGGTGTTGATCGCGGCCAGGCACTTTCAAGCCTGAAAGCTTACGACTATGACTCGGCATTTCCAGTGCTGGTGCGTAACTTGATCAAGCCGTTCCCGATGATCTCTTGGTTCGTGCTAGCGGCACTTTGCGGTGCGGTGATCAGCTCGCTGGCTTCGATGCTGAACTCGGCTTCGACGATTGCGACGATGGATTTGTATGCCAAATTCTCCGGCGAAAAGAATCCGGCGAAACTGGTGAAAGTCGGTCGTGGGTTTGTGGTGTTGTTTGTGCTGATGGCCGCATTTGTGGCTCCGATGCTGGATAACTTCACCAGTATCTTTGCCTATATTCAAGAGTTTCAAGGCTTCATTTCACCAGGGATCTTGGCGGTCTTCATCTTTGGCTTCTTCTCGCCTAAGACACCGCGCTATTTTGGTGCGGTTGGCATTGGCTTGAATGTGTTTTCCTATGGCGCATTTAAGTGGGCGCTTGGTCCATGGCTCGTCTCCAAGGGCTGGTGGTATGCGGATCAAATCGCGTTTCTCGATCGGATGTCGATCTGCTTCTTTATCGTACTCTTGGCTGGTATTATCCTGACTTTGGTTAAGCCAATGAAGCATCCTGTGGTGCTTCCTGTGAATGATCAAATTGAACTCGAATCTTCCAAGGGCGCTAAGATTATGGGGATCGGTGTGGTGATTGCCACGATCGCTCTCTACACGTACTTTTGGTAAGCGAAGTTAAGGTAGTCATTCTTCTAGCGGCCATCTCTTTACAGGGACGGCCGCTTTTTTGTTATCCTAAATTCGCTAATCCAATCATACGAAATTCCTTCAACCGTCAATGGACGTTAATTAACGTAAATCAGAGCCACCGCCATATTGGGGACTGAATCGCAGTCGAGCAGTTGCTTTATAGGGATTTATAACCTCCTATTTATCAATCCATTCTGAGATCAGATTAACGTGCATTAACGGCTCTACTCGTTTTTTAGTTTATCTAAGAAAATGCTCAATTGCGGTGGTGCTCGCAAACTATTTGGCTATATTTACAATTCTCATTCACTCAATCAAAATCCCGATAGCATTATGAAACCAAATACACCTGTCCTGTCCCTGCTCGCCATCACTGTTCTGCTTGCCGCATGCGCTAAGCAAGAGCCCGAAGTGCCCGCGTCTGCTCCTGTTGAAAAAGAGGCTGCAACTGCCGTTGTGGTGGCTGAAGCGATGGAACAGGTGGATGCCATTGTCGAAGCCGCCCAAGAGGAAGTCGCTGAGACGATTGCAGCGGTCCAAGACGAAATGGTAGAGCTGCAAGTCGAGGCCGTGGCTGCGGTCGAAGATGAGGTTGCTGAGATTCAGGCCGAAGCGCTGGAAGAAGTGGCTGCAGTGATTGATGACGCCGAGCAAGAATTGACCGCTGCCGCGACTGATTTATTGAAAGATCAGGCTACGAAATCATTGAAAGATCAGGCTACGAAATCATTGACTGATGGACTGATCCCGCAGGTCGGATTTTAGGTTGAAGGAGTGAGGGCGAACCCGCCCTCGGTTGCATTACCATCGGCTCAACGTGGGCGAGTCGCCCTCGTTTGCATCAACATCGGCTCAACGTGGGCGAGTCGCCCACACTCCTTAGGGCACAAAAAAAGGCAGCCGAATGTTCGAC
>JAFMHF010000126.1 GCA_017854655.1 Puniceicoccaceae bacterium
TCTTTGTCAATTTAGCAGCCAGTTCCGGCATGGACGCGGCGAGGTCGTTGGTCTCGCCGAGATCATCGCGCAGATTATATAACTCGACCTTTCCGGTCTCAAAAACTTCGACAAGCTTGTAGTCACCAGCACGCACGGCACCGGCAGGTCCCATAGTGTTGATGTGGTGGTAGTGAGGGTAATGAAAGTAGATCGCCTCGCGTTCGAGCGTGTCTTGTTGACCGCTGAGCAGCGGTTGGAGGCTGACGCCGTCCACATGCTGCTGCGGTCGTAGCGGTAAGCGAGCCAACTCAAGGATCGTCGGGTACAAGTCGGTGGTGATCACTGGCTCTTCAAGTGTCAGCCCCGCTTTAACCTTACCCGGTAATTTAACGATCAGCGGCACACGAATACCGCCTTCATATATCCACCCCTTGCCCGCACGCAGCGGGCCACTTGAAGTCGGCAACATCGGCCCTGAGCCTGTCGAAAGTCCGCCATTGTCTGAGCAAAATAGAACAATGGTATCATCTTCAATTTCCAGTCGTTTTAGGGAATCGATAATCCGGCCAACATTTTCGTCCATACTCTCGACCATACAAGCGTAGGCAGCATTATCTTGATGCGCATGGGAAAAGCTCTGATGCTCTGGCAAGGCCTCGCGCATGGTGGCATTCAAGCCCATCGCTGCTGCCTTTTTACGGTATTTATCCAGCTTGTCAGTGCGTGGCTGGATCGGTGTGTGCACCGTGTAATACCACATATTCAAAAAGAACGGCTGATCGCTATCGGCTTGTGCCTCAATAAAACCGATCGCCTTATCAGTCAACGCATCGGTCAGATAGTCGCCCTCTGTGCCGTCGTCCAGATCTGTTATGTTATTTTGCGGATATTTCTCATGCGTATAAGGGAAATAGTAGGCAGCGGGCTGGCCCTTTTTTCCTCCGGCTACATTGACATCGAAGCCGTTGGCCTCCGGAAAGTGCGTCCGCCCTTTTCCATGATGCGCCTGCAAGTGCCATTTACCGACGTGCGCAGTGGCATAGCCCGCGGCTTGCAAGGCCTCCGCCAAAGTCACATCTTCGGGCGGCATATTGCCAACTACCTGAGGTGGCTTGAGTTGATGGCCAGGCCCATGAGCACCGCCATAGCCGCTGTGGTTCGTCAGTCCGATTCGGCTCGGATATTTACCCGTCAAGATACTGGCCCGCGTCGGCGAGCAAACAGGATTAGCGGCATAGGCGTTACTAAAAAACACGCCCTCGGCAGCCAGCGCATCGACATTTGGGGTTTCATAAAAGGTGCTGCCAGTCAGCCCCAGATCGGCCCAGCCTAAATCATCGATTAAGAAAAGGACGACGTTCGGTCGGTCTGGACTATTCGAATTGTTAGCAGGGGCCCTACCGGCGGACGCCTGCACCGAAGCGGCGCTGGCGATGAGGCCAACGATCGCCAAGATACTGGTGGAGAAATTATTCATTTGCGATGGGTTTGATCCCCCGAAGCTTGCTTCGGCTTTTCAGGGAGGTCAACGCTCCGTCGTTGCCGCCGAACTGGAAAATACTGCATAAAAATCGAGATTGATGAAATCTACGTGCGGCAATGACGGAGCGTTGCCCTCGAATCTTGATCCCATTATCTGCTAATTTAATTAAACCACTTTAGCGTTCTTCACGCCTGCAGATTACTGCCCGACAGAGAGTGCAATTGACTGTGCGGCACCCCACTGACGACCAGCCACATTGACCTGCCACAGATTGTCACCGAGATCGACGACTGAGACGATCTCGCAGTTCTCAGAGCCTGCGGCTTTGAGCGCTTGCTTGCTGAAGAAAGTCAGACTGCCCTCTTGCGCACCAGCGTCGCTGAGTTCAATTTCAATACTCGAAGAAGTCACCCGCAGACCGTCGATTTCGGTCGCACCGATCGAGAGGTGTAGATTCGAGCCGACCAAAATTGGACGATTGGAATCTAATGGCGTAAAGCGCAGCAGAGCGGATGAATAGTGCTCCAACGGCACCGTGGTGTAAGTATCTGTGGCAATAGCGATCACCTGATTACTCCAGAAGTCAAACACCGCACAGGGCACGCCTGCTGGCAATCCCGCTATTTTGAAATCGAGCGTGAGCGGCTTAGTACCTTCGGTGGAGTTGTAGAGATTATAAACTGCGAAATCGCCGAAAGTGCGCTTCGCTGCAAAGCCAAAAATCGCATTATCTGGCGTGTTGCCGAGCGTCAGCAACTGCGCTGGTTCACGACTGCCGGGGCGCATAATTTCGAAATTGCGCCACTGCTCTTTAGCATCGGGTGTATTCAACGGCTCGCTGGTCATCGCGGTGCCACCGACTAAGGCAACAACGTTATGCCAGGTGCGCCACATGCCTTCGCCTTGTGGCGTCGGCCCCAATTTTCGACTGGCGAGGCCAGTTGCCAAATACGCAACATCCGCATCATTCTGCCACCAGACATTGTCATAGATTTGGAAGCGTAATACCGACTTCAGGCACTTATTGAAATGCGCTGGGTGAGAGTCCGGCCCCACCCGGGCGGCATCAATAAAACCGATCACACCACGAGTTGGAGCTCCGAGGCAGGAGAGAATATACATCTCATCGCCGGCCGCTTCACGGTAGAGCGTATACAGCTCACGAAAGACTTGTAGGCGTGTCTTGGTCGGATCGACAAAGCGATCGCCGATACCGTTGAAGTCGATCTTGATATAGCCGAAGCCGCGTTCACGCGCATCGTTGATGATGTTAAACAGAAATTTTTTCGACTCTGGATGATCGGGATTGATCCAGTTCGCACCGGCGGGGTGGAACGGGTTCGCATTCATGAAACTCGCGATACCTTTAGCATTGCTCTGAATCGCGTCCGGGTGCTCAGCCGCCCACGGATGCTCGGGATTGATCATCAAAGGTGCAAACCACACGCCGGGAATATTACCTGATTCGCGAATACGCTTGGCAACCGACGCCATGCCATCGGGGAACTTTTCGTTGGCGCTCCAGTCGCCATCCATTTTTTGGTAACCGTCGTCGATCTGAATGATGCCTTTGCCGAAAGTGTTGGGGTTCGCCTCAATCGTATCGGTAATGTTCAGCACGTGGGCCGCATCGATGTTGGTGGTGCGATCATACCAGCTGCACCAACCATAAACTGCGCCTTTGTTGCGGCGCACACCATGTGTCGCCGCCACCCAACGCGTCCAGATGTCCGTCGAAGTCGTTGACGGCTCAAACGAGAAGATCATCTCCTCACTGCGACGGCTTTCGCCGGCACGCACGAGCACGCGGTCCATATTCGCCGATGCGACCATCGCCTGATCCACAAATTGGACATTACAATACGCCTCAGCCGGCCCGACTGGTCCCACCAAGAAACCATCACCATTGGCTCGATACAGCATCGCGGCTTCGTTCAATGCCGCCTCTGCAATATCCAAAGTGAGTGCTGGCTTATCCTGCATCAGCGGCGTCACGAGCCACTCCGCCGCATTTTCAACACTGAACGTGCCGCCCGGTTGCTTGCGGGTAT
>JAFMHF010000057.1 GCA_017854655.1 Puniceicoccaceae bacterium
GCTTTTCTATTCTGCTTTTTTTAAGAGCAGTTTATTTCGATAATATCTGCGGCCAACTCGCGCTGACTTGCTGCAACCAATGCCTAGCGATGAGTTCGTGCCCCTGCGGGAGGGGATGAATGCCATCCCACATCCAGTGCTCAGGAGTCGTGGACTTCGCGGCAGCATCAAAAATGTCCTGCGTCTTGATATGGACCGCGTCATATTCTTTGGCCAGCTTGGCTACGATCACACGCAACTGGTCCGTCGCTTTGCGGCGCACCGCATAGGCCTGTCCCTTGCTTAGCGCTCCAGTCGGGAGAACAAAGGGATCCAAAAGCACCAGACGCAAGTCGGGGTTAGCCTTTCGGCTGGCATCGAGAATGAATCGATAATCGGCTTCGAAGGCTTTCGGCGTCACTTTCCGATCCGGATGCCTTAAGCCCTGGCCCACATCGTTGGTTCCAATAAGAATACTCAACAGGTCTGGCTTCATATCAATCGCATCGCTGTGCCAGCGCTTGCGGAGTTGGGCCACCGCATTGCCGCTCTTGCCGCGGTTATAAAAATCCAATTGAGCTTCTGGCATTTGTAGACCCAGTCTCCCGGCCAGCAGAAAAACGTAACTATGGCCGAGGTAATGATTCCGGTCTTTCTCGTTGCGGCCCCAATTCATGTCGGTAATCGAGTCCCCCTGAAACAATAGACGACTCCCCTTCTGAAAGGCAGGTAATTGGACGTGATCACCACCAGACCTAGGTGCACAGATCGAAGCCGTTTCGCCCTCAACTGCTGAGCCCAGCATAAGAGCTCCAGTCAAAGCTAAGCAACTGGTGAGCCATATTCGTCTATTTAGCATAGTCATATTCAGCTAGACTACCGAGTGGCAGCCAGCTTCTGGCTTTCGCCGGCTTTGAGATTGATCTCTATCATCTGCGATCCGTAGCGCACTTTGCCTGGGGTGCCTTTGAGCGAATGGATCGTCACTTCAACGACTTCGCCGTCGGCCCACTCAATATCGACTTCAAAGCCACCACGAGCCAACAGTCCGGTCACTTTACCTGCGGGCCATTCTTTAGGCAGAGCGGGCAGCAAGCGAATAATGGGCTGGGCATCGATCTCGCCGCTGTCCGGCTGACTCTGCATCAGCATTTCAACGATGCCGGCAGTCAGGCCGAAATTCGCTTCGATTTGAAACAGCTTACGTGGGACCGGACGAAATTGGCTCAGCATATTGTCGAAGCAGTTATCCGTGAGCATACGATGTGCAAACTCGATGGACTTTTCCGCATCGCCCAAACGCGCCCAAAGGTTGACGCGCCACGCATTTGACCAACCGGTGCTTTGCCCAACACCGCGGCGATCGAGTAATTTACGAGCGGCCTCTGCCATTTCAGGTGTGCCGTCGGCTGTAATTTCGTAATACGGATAAAGCCCATACAGCGGCGAGCAGTGACGGTGAGTCGGTTCGCGCTCCTCGTAGGGCTTGAGCCATTCCTGCAACACCCCATCCGGCGCGATCTGGTTCGGCGCGAGCCGAGCACGCTTGGTCTTCAGCTCGCTCTGCAATTCAGCATCCACGCCAAGAATCTTCGCCGCACGCACGGTGTTGCCAAAGAGTTCGCGCAGTTGCTGCATGTCGATTGTTGGGCCGAGGCAAATACCCGAGCCCGGCTTTCCATTGGGCTGATTAAAACCATTCTCCGGCGAAGCGGACGGACCGGTCACGAGCCACTTGTTTTCAGGTTCTTCATACAGGTTGAAGAGATAGAATTCCACACTACTGCGCATAATAGGGTAAACCTTCGCCAAATAGTCCTTATCCAAGGTGAAGGCATACTGCTCCCACAGGTGCTCACAGAGCCATGCAGGTCCACCGATGTCCATTCCTGCCGGTGCGGTGTAGCCCCAGATGTTTGTCAATCGGTGCGCAATCCAACCGGGTGAATTGTAGTAAGCCTTCGCAGTCTTGGAGCCGGGCTCGACCAGCGAGGCGATAAAGGTATTCATCGGCTCCTGTGTTTCCACCAGATTACATGTCAACGCAGGCCAGTAATTCATCTGGGTATTGATATTAAAGTGATAGTCACCATTCCACATGGTATGCACTTCCTCGGCCCAGATGCCCTGCAAATTCGCAGGCAAACCACCGGGACGCGATGAGCCGATCAACAAGTAACGTCCCATGTTCGCAAACAAGGCAGACAAAGCAGGATCCGCGGCACCCTCTCGATACGCAGCCAAACGTTGATCGGTGGCCAACCGGCTATTCTGCGTTTTCGGCAAGGTCAGGGTCACACGGTTAAACAGGTTCTCATGATCCGTCTTTTGCGCCGCGCGTAATTGTGCGAAGGACTTGCCCTTGGCCTTGTCGAGATCACTGATTGTTGTAGCCAGTGGATCCGATAGCTGGCGTCCAGCAATGCCGCGGTAATCCGTCGCCGCCGCAAAGAGCAGCATCACTTCATCCTCAGCAGCGACGTGTAGTGTATTGCCCTCAGCTTTTACCGAACCACCGACCACGCGCAAACGGCCCACATACTGCAGGGCATCGTTCCCTTTGCCATCATTGAGCCTGCCGGTCATCAGCAGTTCGCGATCATTCACCGCGGTCGTCTCGAAGCGTTCAGGACGATCCATCGATACGGTGAATGCAACCGGTCCGGTGATACGTGAGACAAACACCTCGTCCGGGGCCGACGCGAAATGTTCGCGGGTATACGAAGTCTTACCTCGCTTGTAGCTGACACGTCCTAATGCGGATTCAAGATCCAGCATGCGCCGGTAGTCCGTCACAGCGCCTGCCGTGTCGTCAAAATTAAGATGCAGCTTACCGAGCGTCTGATAACGCCCGAAGGTGCCGACCCCTTTTCCCATGACTGGCTTTTCACGCGAAGAAAAATGCTTCTTCGTGAGCTGCCCCGCCTCGCGATAGCGCTCCTCAAGCAGCAGCTTCCGAATCTCGGGGAGATGCTCGTAGCCGCCGGGAATATCGTTATCGACGCGCGATCCGGACCAGACCGAGCTTTCGTTCAGAACAATCGTTTCCTCGTTCGTATCGCCATATACCATCGCACCGATACGGCCGTTGCCGAGCACCAGTGCCTGATCAAAATCGTTCGCCGGCTGATGATACCAAACCGTCGTCGCGGGATTGCCTGTAAATGGAGCCTTTGATCCCTCAACAGCTACGGTCGCCCCCGATGCAGGCTCAGGCTTCGGAGCCGACTTCTTGGCAGGTGCCGGCGCTTTTTTTGGCGCTGGAGTCTTCGCCACAGCCGTGGTCTTTCTAGCCCTGTCAAAGTCTGCTTTCTCTTGCGCGGTCAAAATGCCATCGCGATTGACATCCATCCGGTCAAAATGATCACTCCACTGTTTTGAATCATATTTGCTCCCTCGGGCCTCAATGTTCGTCTTCTTATTCGCAAGGAAGTCAGCTTTCGTAACAGAGGACGGTGCGGCGCCGGCACTGCCGGCGGCCAAGAGTATCAGGGCAAAGGATAATAATCGTTTCATCGTGTTTTAGTTTTGACTATTCACAGACTGGATACCACAACGGACACTCAGTCTCATACCACAGAGTTTACACCGCCCTCCCCTCTTGCCTACCCTCTGTTTAGAGGGCACGAGGCAGATAATTCGCCTCCCCCTGGGTTCGGCTTAGCTCGGTTAGAGCGAAAACGGCTGCGAAGCATATGCTCAGACACAAGTCGGAGGGGTGTGAAGTTGGCAATCAATGGCTCCTTCCCATAGCAGGGAAGGTGGATCGCGACTTGTCCGCCGTAGCTCTAAGAGCGAAGGAGGAAGCGAGACGGCATGCGCGCCGTAGCCTTGGCGTAGGAGTGAAGGGTTCTCTGCCGAGCCTAAGCGTGTCTGACTAGCTTGACACAAATAACTGTGAAAACCCCTCCGTCTCGGCAGACCGAGCCACCTCCCCTTCGCAGCCGTCTTCGCTCTAAGCGAGCTACGCCGTGCCAAGGGGGAGGAGCTTTAAATAGTGCATTAGTTGCGGAAATTTGATAATACAAATATACGTATAAGGATATGCTTCGCCGGGGAGCATCTTCACCACGAATACGAGAAGGTTCAGTTTGAGAACACATTTCGGCTCTCGCCCTTTAACAGCTTCAGCTCCTTTGTCTCGGAGCCGTAGCGAACCGTGCACGGGGTGCCGTTGAGCGAACGAATGGTGCACTCGACCAGCTCTGCTTGCAGGTCTTTGTCGATCCCAAGGATTCGAGCCGCACGAATGGTATTCCCAAAGAGCTCTCGCAACTGCTGCATATCGATTGTCGGTCCAAGGCAAATGCCCGAGCCTACTTTTTTATTGGGTAAAATGAAACCATTCTCCGGCGAAGCAATGCCCCCTTTTCTGTCGCCTTAATTTCCCGCAAGTCGTTGCCAGATGAAATAGATGCTAAATCTTCATTGTGCTTTAAGCGAATGATTTACAACCGCTTACGATAGATGGCCCTGCGGGCGAGGTTGGGGAGATGATGATTACCATGGAATCTCAATGGGAAGCAGAAAGTTGTCATGGATAATGACACTGAATTGGCGTCCCGATTAACAAATCCTGCCTCCCCAATCTCCCCCTCTCATGGAAGCGGTTGTAGAAAATTTAATAGGCAATGGGATTAGGCTTTACGCTAGGGTGAACCCGTAGATGAGCTCAAACCTTCTGCGATCTGGTATGAGTCAACTGTGGTCAAAATCCACGTATCCAAAGGTGAAGTTTATTGAACGCCTGGAAGTGCTCTAGCAATTCTGCCAACGCCACTGACGCGGACTGATCCCATAACGTTGCTGGAACTTTCGCGCGAAATACTGACTACTCGAATAGCCCGCATCTAAAGCGATTGTGGTGATGGACGTGTGTGGCTCACTCCTCAGTCGATCAGCCGCCAACGCTAAACGCCAACGATTCAGCGCTTTCAATGGAGTCGTATTAATCAGATCCCGACAGTAATCTGAAAAAGTGGTGCGCCCCATGCCACAGTGCTCAGCCAAGCGGTCGAGCGTCCATGGGCAGGACAGCAGTTCGGAATCCTCCTTTAATTCTTGAAGAAACAGTTCTACCACACGCCGGCGTGAGGTCAGAGTTTCATCGGGCACACGATTCTGCACCCGCAGCAAATCCAACAACGCAGACAGCAATTGGTTCAAGTTAATACGGATGCGTGAAATTTTTTGCTCTGGTTCGCCGCCGTCCACCAGCTTACCCAATTTTGAAAAGACGCGCCCGATCTCCGCTGAGCCACTCCACACCGGATGCTCATTGCCGCGCAAGCGGTGGATGAGCTCCTCTTGATCCGCCCGCGTCAGCACGCACCATTGCGGCAGTGTCCACGATTGATTGGGACGGCGCACACCCACATCCAGAATCAACCAGTGCAAGCGCCCCGGCTTTAAATATGGATCTCCCAAGCCGTGCAGTTGCCATGGCCGGGTAAGGCTCAATGTATTAGCAGTCGAATGGTAGACCGTACCATCGACAGTGAGCACCGACTCGCCTGTTTCCTGATAACAGATCTCGATGCCCTCATTACGATGCGGAGGAATCCCCCAGTCCTGCGTGCCGATCACATCAAAATATCCAATACTACTGACTCCCGGAAGTAGCTCCGGGGCAATCCGCGTGCCGGGATAGTGACCATGCGACAAGGCATGAAAGCCGACTTTACCAGCTTGAATCGCCAGCCGCTGCGGCAAACACGCATCAATCGCATAGCGCTGCTCTTTCGCGCGGTAAATCGCCTCTCCAATTTGTGTCTTTTTTACCGATTTCATATTATGCACGAACTACATCCACTGTATCTGCTAGAATGCAGCACTTTATTCTAATAAATCCAAGGCCCCATGAGACTGAAAGACAAAATTATCTTTTTAACCGGCGGATCCACCGGCATCGGACGCGACTGTGCGGAGGCCTATGCCCGCGAAGGCGCGCATGTCGTGATCGTCGCCCGCAACGGAGATGCATCCGCGCAGGCCGCAGCCGAATTAGGCGACGGGCATCTTGGTTTCGCTTGCGACGTGTCCGATGGCGCACAAGTCAAAGCCGCGATCAACAAAACATTGGAGCACTATGGACGCTTGGATGTGATCCATAACAACGCGGGCATCGCTACCCCCTCCAAACCCGTGCATGAAACCACTGAGGACGAGTGGGACATGGCGTTTAACATCAACCTGAAGAGCGTGCTACATACCACCCGTCATGGTTTCGAGGCACTGAAGACATCCAAGGGCTGCATTTTAAACACCTCCAGCATGGTCGGCGTCATGGGGCAGGAAATACACGCGGCCTATACCGCGACCAAGGGCGGCATGAACACGCTAACTAAGTCGATGGCGCTTGACTATGCGCAATACGGCATTCGTGTGAATGCAGTTTGCCCCGCCGGCACCTGGACACCGATGCTGCGCAAATGGTGCGCCGAGCAACCCGACCCGGCCAGTATCGAACGCTATTTGGATGAGATCCATCCACTCGGCTATTGCCCTGAAGGCGATGTGATTGCCGATGCCTCGGTCTTTCTGATTTCCCAAGACGCCAAATTCGTCACCGGACATATCATGCATGTCAGTGGTGGCGCGGAACTCGGCTACCGCCGCCCAAATGAATAAGCCCACTGTAATTGAATTTTTGATACATGATCACTCAAATAACGACTTCTGATAAACGTTTCCCGCTCGGCCCCGGTGCTGGCAGTGATGCGATCCACCGCGACCCGGTTTACTCGTATGCGGTTACACTGCTCAAGGATGACAATGGCCATACCGGCACCGGCCTGGCCTTTACACTCGGTGAAGGTAACGATCTGGTCTGCAAGGCCGCCGCCTTTCTCGCGCAAAGCTTAAAAGGGCGCGACATCGAAGAGCTAATGGCCGACTTCGGCAACTGGCAGCGAGGCGTCTCCAATGAGCAACAGTTCCGCTGGCTCGGGCCACACAAGGGTGTGGTGCAACTCGCGCTGGCGTCAGTCACCAATGCCTGCTGGGATCTCTGGGCAAAAAAACGCGGCGTGCCGCTGTGGAAGCTGTTGCTAGATCTAAGCCCGGAGCAACTGGTCGCCACACTCGACCTTTCCTATTTGGAAGACGTCCTAACCGCAGAACAGGCGGTGCAAATCCTACGTACCGCACTGCCAACACGCGGCGAACGCGAAGGCATCCTGCAAGTCGGCTACCCCGGCTACGACACCTCGATTGGCTGGTTCAACTACAGCGATGAGACAGTGAAGGAAAACGTCCGCCGCTCGGTGGAAAACGGCTTCACCGCGATGAAGTTGAAAGTCGGCGATATGGACATGAATAAAGACCTACGCCGCACAGCCATCGTGCGTGAAGGAGCCGGCGATGAGGCAACGGTCATGGTCGATAGCAATCAACAATGGAGCATGCCGCGCGCTCTGGAATTCGGCGAGCGCACCCGAGATCTGAATCTCTACTGGATCGAAGAGCCCACGCACCCCGACGACATTCTGGGACATGCGACCTTGGCCAAGGCCTATGGTCCCACCAAGGTAGCGGCGGGTGAACACGTGCCGAACCGGATCATTTTCAAAAACTACCTACAAGCGGATGCGCTCGGGATCTGCCAAGTGGATGCGGTGCGCGTCGCTGGAGTGAGTGAGTTTATTGCGGTCAGTTTAATGTGTCGCAAATACGAGATTCCCGTCGTGCCACACGTTGGCGATATGGGGCAAATCCATCAGCACCTGGTTCTGTTTAACCACATAGGCATGGATCACGAAGCACTGATGCTGGAACAAATCCCTCACCTGAAAGGCAAATTCAAGAACCCTTGTGTCGTCGAAAACGGACTCTATCATATCCCACAAGAACCTGGAGTGAGCAGCGACTTTCTATAATATGCATCACATGATCCCTACCCCATTTTTCGCAACGATCGAATCCAAGGTCACCAACCTCGATATCGCAGTCACCATCATCTATATGGTCGCCATTGTGGCTGCCGGTTGCTGGGTCGGCATTCGTCACCGCAGGAAGCAAAAAGATGGCGGCGCCAAAGATTACTTCCTAGCCGGCGGCACTTTAAAGTGGCCGATGATCGGCATGGCGCTCTTCGCCACAAATATCTCCTGCGTGCACCTTGTCAGCCTTGCCCAGGCAGGCTACGAACAAGGCCTCCTCATGGGTAACTTTGAGTGGTTGGCTGCGTTCACACTCGTCCTGCTCGCCCTCTTCTTCGCGCCGTTTTACATTCGATCAAAAGTTACAACCCTTCCGGACTTCCTCGAAAAACGCTACGGTCGTGCCTGTCGCGATATCCTTGCAGGCTTCTCGCTGGTCTCGGCGATCATTGTCCATATCGGCTTCTCCTTGCTGACTGGGGCGATTGTCCTGAGTGGTTTATTCGGCGTCGATCCATGGATCTCCATCGTGGTGATAGCAATCGCAACCGCCTTATATGTGGTAGTCGGTGGCTTGATGGCGGTGGTCTTTACGGAGACTGTGGAAACCATCGTCCTCCTGTTCGGCGCCGTGCTCATCACTTTCTTCTCTTTCAAGTTCCTAGGAGGCGATGGCGGCGTGCTCGCCGGATGGGGCAACCTCATCGACGCACTTCAGGAGCCGGGCGAAGAAAATATGCTCTCGATGCTACGTCCACATGGCGACAGCTCGGGGATGCCTTGGTATGCATTGATGCTTGGCTATCCCGTGCTGGGCATCTGGTATTGGTGTGCCGACCAAACCATCGTTCAGCGCGTGCTGGGTGCGAAGGATGAGAACCACGCCCGTGTCGGCCCATTGTTCGCCTCACTCATCAAAATCCTGCCCGTCTTCCTATTTGTCTTACCTGGCCTCATGTTCTACGCGATGGTCAACCAAGGCATGTTTGCCGATTTGTCCGGTGCCATGGACGTCGAGACGGGCAAAGCCACACTGTCCACGCTCGGTGCCGACGGCCAATGGGAGATCATGAAGACCTCCGAAGCCTATACAGAAATGATCGTGCGCCTGCTCCCCTCTGGCCTGACTGGCGTCATGGCTGCCGCACTCATCGCCGCGCTCATGAGCACAGTCTCTGGTGCGCTCAATTCAATTTCAACACTGGTCAGTTATGACCTCTGGAAGCGAGTGAAGCCTGAAACTTCCGAAGATAAGTTGGTCCTGATTGGTCGTATTTCTGCAGTTGGTGCGATGCTGGTTGCAATGGGATTGGTCCCATTGCTTGGGAAATACGGTAGTATCTTCGCTGGTATTAACACCATCATTGCGCACATTGCGCCACCTGTTACCGCGGTATTCTTCTGGGGCGTCTTCTGGAAGAAGGCATCTTATCGTGGTGCACTGGCTACCCTGATCGGCGGAGCCATCCTCGGTGTTGCTGTCTTTATCATTAACACAATCAATTCAGATGGTTGGCTGGCCACACTACCGGGTGGCTTCATGATGATGGCGTTCTACCTATTCATCGCTTGTAGCGTGATCCTCTTCACCGTCTCAACGCTCATGCCTAAGACTGCAGGCGAAGATCCCGAGTCACTCTACTTCAAGTCGCTTGGCGAATGCTTCGCTTTCAAGGGCTGGAGTGGCATCGGCAACTACAAGTTTCTTGCTGCACTGACGCTCGGCATCATGGCGGTACTATTCTACATCTTCCGTTAATTCGCCCCCCCCTCAAGAACGTATGATCGACACCCACCAACACCTCATCTATCCAGACGAGTTCGGCTACTCCTGGACGAAAGACTTCCCCTCACTACAAGGCAAATTTCATCTAGAAGATTATCAAATCGCTTCAGTAGACTGCGAGGTCGAGGGTACCATTTTCATGGAAGTTGACGTTGACGAAGGTGAAAGCCCCAAAGAAGCTGCGTTCTTTAATCAACTCGCATCCGATCCTGCCAACAAAATCCTCGGAATCATCGCCAGTGCCCGCCCCGAACAGGATCGTTTTGAGCAACAACTCGACAAGATAACAAGCAATTCCCTGAAAGGCATTCGCCGAGTCCTGCACACCCAACCGGACGCACTCTCGCAAACCAGCAGCTTCCGTCAGAACATCGAACTACTCGGCAAACGTAACCTGTGCTTCGACATCTGTGTATTACAAAAACAACTACAGATAGCACTCGATCTCGCACAATCCTGCCCGAACGTTCGCTTCGTACTAGACCACTGCGGGGTCCCCGACATCAGCAGCCACGACTCGGTCAAATCTGAAAGCTGGCTACAGTGGAAGGCCGGCATCTATGCACTGAGCGCACAGCCTAACGTAGCTTGTAAATTTTCCGGCATCACCGCCTATGCCACGCCTGAGCAACGCACAGCCGAAGGCCTGCGCCCTTACCTGACGGAAATTCTTGAAAATTTCGGCTCAAAGCGCATCGTGTGGGGCGGCGATTGGCCGGTCTGCAACATGGCCGACGGCCTCCAGCGCTGGTGCCAGTTGACCGACGCACTGCTCGCGGAGTTATCCGAGGACGAACAACAAAATATCCTCAATAGCAACGCCCGCCAACTTTACAGATTGTAACCAACCGCGTTGAGCGAAGCTCTTTACGCGGCAACATCCAACAAACAACGTTCAACAAACAACGTTTATGCAACCACCACTTAAAGGAATTTTCACCCCCAATATCGTCCCCTACGATGCCAAAGGCCGTATCAACGAAGACGAGCTACGCCGCATCATCAACTGGCTCGGCAACAAGGGCATCAGCGGATTTTATCCCAACGGCAGCATGGGCGAATTCATCCGTCTGAGCTACGAAGAGCGCAAGCAAGTGGTCAAAATTGTTAGCGAAGAAGCCGGCGGACGTCCGATTCTCGCCGGAGCCGCCGAGCCCAATGTCGATCTCGTCTTAGAGATGTGTAACTACTGCGCCGACCTAGGTTGCCGCGCCGTATCCATCACTGGTCCCTACTACTACAAGTTGACCCAAGAGAGTATCGAACAATACTTCCGCGACATCGCAGCCAAATCGCCGATCGACATCGTCATCTACAACATCCCTAACTTCGCCAACGAAATCAGCGTGCCAGTGCTCAAACGTCTCGCGCTCGATTGCCCGCGCATCGTCGGCACAAAAGACACCTCTAACGACTTCTCACGCTTCCAGAGAATTCTACACGAAATCAAATCACAGCGTCCGGACTTTGCCGCACTGATTGGATGGGAAGAACTGCTCTGCACCGCGATGTTCATGGGGGCAGACGGTGGCACGGTATCCAGCTCCGGCGTCGTGCCCGAAGTTCTGATGAAAATTTACAACGAATCCGTCGCCGGCAACTGGGACTCCGCCAAACAAGCCCAGTTCAAACTACTCGACCTATTTAGCTTAATGGTCAATGCACCGAACTTCCCCGAAGGTTTCCGTGCAGGTTACCAAGTGCGCGGATTCGACACCGGCCATGCACGTTTCCCACTCTCCCCGGAAGAACGCAATCTCATGGACGACATCCGAGGCCGAATCGCCTGCGTTCTAACCGAGTGCGGATTCTCTGAAGCCGCGTCACTATGCAAGTGCGCCACCAATACAGATCAAAATCGTGTAGCAGTTGAAGCCATCGTGCGCGACGTAATGCGCAAACTGTAAAATGCAACAAGCTGCACCAGCCGTAGAGAACCCAGCAGGGGGCAGACCTAAAGCACTCAGACCAGTCGACCTCTTCGGCTCAGTCCTACGGGATATCCTGGCGAGCTGCTCAATTCCGTTCGTGCCTCACTTCATGAGCACTCTTGACGTTGGGCAGAAGAGAAATCTCGACAATTCAACGAAATCTCATATTTTTCTCCAATTATGAACGCAGAAGTCCAATTCATCACTGACGACAAAGGAGAGAAAAAAGCAGTCATCATGAATATATCTGACTACCAATCTCTGATTGAAGACGTAGAAGACTTGGCTGCATGTGCAGAAAGAAGAAATGAAGCAACGATTCCACATGAAGAATTCCTAAAGGAACTCAAAGAAGATGGTCTCATATAAAATTGAGTGGCGTCGTTCGATCAAGAAAGACCTAAAAGGAATCTCTAAATCTGAGATTCCTAAGATCATCGGAGCGGTTCAATCTCTATCATAAGAGCCACGCCCCACAGGATCAAAAAAACTGTCCGGAAGTGAATTTACGTATCGTATAAGAATCGGCAACTACCGTGTGATTTACGAAATCCATGACGAAACGATCTTAATTGAAGTCGTGAAATTAGGACACCGCAAGGACGTCTACAAGGGCTAACCAGCCGTGCGATCAACTCCGTCCGTGCCTCACGCCTTGAGCACATTCCATCATATCCAGAAAGAATTGAAGGAAGGTCTCACACGGAGGCGCAAAGGCACAGAGGATCTCAGGAAAGCATCATTTGATCTCCGTGACTCCGTGTGATAAAAAACAGTGGGAAAATTGAATTGAAGGAATCCAGATTCTAACCACCCTAAACAGTTCAAAAGACTCCAGATGGGGTCGTTCCGTTATTCTTATAATTGCTTACCCTTAGTCGTTTGTATTTTCTAATCAAACAATTATCTCTCCAATCCGGGTCAACTTCCGGTAGCTGAAGCAACCGATCCCAGTTTAAGAAATACGATCACACAGCTAGAAACGGCTGCGCCGATCCTCGACCTCATATAAAGCTCCCCTCCCCGATCTTCGCGGTGCTCAAGATGCGCGGTCGTCGATGCGCAACGCCGCACACGCGCCCTTACGAACCAGACGCAACTAGCCTCTGAATTTCCCCGGCCTCTATGTTGATTTCTATGATTTGATCACCGTAACGCACGGTCCCAGGCGTTCCATTCAGAGAATGGATCGTGGCTTCAACGACCTCGCCATCTGCCCACTCAATATCCACTTCAAAGCCACCACGCGCCAGCAGGCCAGTCACTTTACCTGCGGGCCACTGCTCAGGCAGTGCTGGCAGCAGACGGATCACCGGCGGCGCACCCACTTTGCCGCTCTCTGGATGACTCTGCATCAGCATCTCGGCGACTCCGGCGGTAAAACCGAAGTTGGCCTCGATCTGGAAAAGCTTTTTCTGCTTCTCATTTGCCGGCGGGCGAAACTGGCTGAACATATTATCATACGTGTTATCGAGCAGCATTTGGTGGACGAAGTCCCAAGATTTTTGTCCATCCCCCAAGCGGGCCCAACAGTTGATCTTCCAGGCATTCGACCAGCCGGTGCTCTGCCCGACGCCGCGTTTTACGAGAAACTTGCGCGATGCCTCCGCAAGCTCCGGTGTTGTTTCCGGCGTAATTTCGTAATAAGGGTAGAGACCATACAGAGGCGAAATGTGACGGTGAGTGGGCTCGGTATCCTCATACGGCTTGATCCATTCTTGGATTCTGCCATCCGGGCCAATTTGGTTGGGGGCCAGACGGGCACGCTTGGCCTTTAATTCCTTTTGGAATGCCTCATCCACTCCCAGAATTTCAGCCATTCGAAGCGTATTGCCGAAGAGCTGACGTAGGGCCTGCATATCCATGGTCGGGGCATAGCAGATGGCGGCCCGTTGTTTATTCGGAGCAAGGCCCGAGGTCTCGGATGATTTTGAGGGGCCGGTCACCAACCAGTTGTTATCCGGCCCTTCCCAAAGGTTATGCAGAAAGAATTCCGCACTGCCCTTCATGACAGGGTAGACCTCTCTCAGATAGTTCTTATCCAGCGAAAACGCATACGCTTCCCACAGGTGCTCGCAGAGCCACGCGGCACTGCCGAGATCCATCATGCCGGGAGACGTGTAGCCCCACGGATTGGTCGCGCGGTGCGCGATCCAGCCAGGCGAGTCGTAACAGGCCTGAGCGGTCGTTTGTCCCGGCTCGACCAGTGATTCGATCAGGGAAATCATCGGCTCGTGCAGCTCCACCATGTTGCAATTCAGTGCCGGCCAATAGTTCATCTGCACGTTAATGTTGAAGTGCCAGTCGCCGTTCCACATGGTGTGGATTTCATCGGCCCAGATTCCCTGAAGATTTGCAGGCAGGCCTCCGGGCTGTGACGAGCCGATCAGAAGGTAACGTCCAAAGTTCGCAAACAGTGCCGCCAGAGCGGGATCGTTTGCCTGATCGCGATACATGGCTAGGCGTTCATCCGTCGGCAGTTGACTGTTATCAGTCGCCGGCAAACTCAGCGTGACACGATTGAAATATTTTCCATGATCCGCTTGCTGTGCTGAGCGCAACTGCGCGAATGATTTTTGCTCTGCCAGGTCAAGGTCGGCAGAAGTCGCCGCCAGCGGATCAGAAAGCTGTCGTCCGGCAAATCCACGGTAATCCGTTGCCGCCGCGAAAAGCAGGATCACTTCATCATCCGCGCTCACCACCAGCTTATTGCCTTC
Organism: Puniceicoccaceae bacterium; assembly: GCA_017854655.1. Classification (GTDB taxonomy): domain Bacteria; phylum Verrucomicrobiota; class Verrucomicrobiia; order Opitutales; family Coraliomargaritaceae; genus Lentimonas. The sequence continues at coordinate 14,294 of JAFMHF010000057.1, forward strand.
GGCTTTGGCCTTGCCGCCAACGACGCGCAGGCGCCCGACATAGGTCAGTCCGTCCCCGCCCTTGCCGTCGTTCAGCGTGCCGGTCATCAGCAACTCACGGTCGCCTACCGCCGTGGTCACAAACCGTTCCGCGCGATCCAGGACCACCGTGAACGAGACAGGGCCGGTCAGGCGGGAGACAAAGACCTCATCTGCTTTTGAAACAAAATGTTCCCGCGTAAAGGATGTCGCACCGCGGCGATAATTCACACGCGCCAGAGCCGTATTCAGATCCAGTTCGCGGCGATACTCCTCGGCGGGCGCGGCAGCGTCGGCGAATTTCAGGTGCAGGTTCCCGAGGTTCTGGTAGCGCCCGAAGGTGCCGATTTTTTGCCCCATCACCGGCTTTTCACGAGGATAAAAATGCTTTTTGGTCAGTTGACTCGCGTCGTTATAGTTTCCCTCAGCCAACAGACGGCGGATCTCTGGAAGGTGTGTGTAGGCACCGGGAATATCATTATCGACGCGTGAACCGGACCACACGGAACTCTCGTTGAGCACAATCCGTTCTTCGCCAACACCGCCAAATACCATGGCCCCAATTCGGCCGTTACCGAGGACGAGCGACTGGTCAAAGCCCTTGCCGGGTTGATTGAACCAAACCGTCGTCGCTGGGTTACCTTCGAAGGGGGCCTTCGACGCCGCGACGGCTGGTG
>JAFMHF010000127.1 GCA_017854655.1 Puniceicoccaceae bacterium
ATCTGTTGGAGGGACATCGTCCCGATGTCCGCGCGTTCCCTTGGCTAGTGCTTATCGTAATAACAAGGATCTCGCGATCTAACTGCGCACGCCGGCGGCGGCATCCCTCCACCAAAAAAATGAACCACTAGCCTGTGGGATTTTTTTTAAGACAGTCTCCTTGCCAAGTCGGCGACTGCTCCGAAATAGATCGAACTGTCTGACTCTTAAAATGGGTGCGACAAGCAGAGCCCCGCAAATTAGAACACGCTCAATGATTGCCAGTTGATCAGAACCGCTTTTGGTTAATCACTAATGCCTGCCAACGATCTACAGCTACTCCTTAATCTAGGCTTCATTGTCATCACCGCGGCCACTTTTGCATTTGTCGGCAAGCTCATCCGCATGCCCACCATCGTGGGCTACATCCTTGCCGGCATCGTCCTCGGGCCAGTGCTGCACCTCGTCGAACTGGACCATTCGTTGGAGCTTATTTCAGAACTCGGCATTGCCCTACTGCTGTTCCTCGTCGGCTTGGAGCTGAGTTTTGCAAAGGTCAAAGACCTCGGTCGCGTCGCCTTAATCCTCGGCGGCATACAAGTACTACTCACTGCCATTGGCGGGATGCTGGTCGCTCATTTCATGGGCTTCGCCCCGATGGAGGCGATCTTCCTCGGCGGCACGGTCACCTTCAGCAGCACCGTCGTGGTGATCAAACTGCTCGATCAAAAGGGCGTGATGAACCGCCTGTACGCGCGTATTTCGATCGCGCTCTTTCTCGCGCAAGACATCGTGGTGATCGCGGCATTGACCGTACTCACCGGCTTCGGTGGTTCGGAACCACTCGCGCCAATCGAGCTACTGATCAATTTCAGCAAGGCGTTTGGCGGGATGGCCGTGCTACTCATCCTCGCACTTACTGCAGCACGCTATTTACTGCCAAAGCCATTCGCATGGGCGGCGCGCTCTCCCGATACAGTATTCATTTGGGCGCTCTGCTGGTGCTTTCTCGTCGTTATTCTCGCACATCAATTCCACCTATCAGTGGAAATCGGTGCCTTCCTTGCAGGGATCGCCATCGCCCAGTTACCAATCCACGAAGACCTACATCGCCGCCTGCACCCGTTGATGACTTTCTTCATCGCGGTCTTTCTGGTGACGCTGGGGATTAAAATGGAGCTCAGTAGCTTTGCGGCGATCTGGCCCGCAGCCTTGGGGCTCAGCGCTTTCGTCTTATTGATCAAACCAATCATCGTATTCAGCATCTTGGCACGGATGCGCTTTAGCGAATACACCGCGTTCCAAACTGCAATTGCCACCGGGCAGGTCAGTGAGTTTGCGTTCATCCTGCTGGCACTAGGCGCCACCACTGGACTGATCGGAGCCGATATCGTCGCACTGGGCGGTCTCGTCGGCATCACCACGATCGCACTCTCCTCCTATCTGATCATTCACAGTGAAGCACTCTATGCTGCCATCGCCCGCACCGGGCTCTTGAAGTTACTGCGCGCAAAACAGGAGCCCGACAGTGAGATACTGCGCCACCGCGAGAATCATATCATCGTAGTCGGCATGAATGCGCTCGGCCGTGAAATCGTCAAGCAACTGACAGTGCGTAACGAACGTGTGCTCGCGATCGACACCGACCCGAAGAAGCTCGAAGGGCTCGGCGACGCCGACATCTTAATCGGCAATGTCGAATATCAATCCGTAGTCGAGGAGGTCGGCCTGCGCGAAGCGCGACTGGTGGTCTCGGCCCTGCAAATCGAAGACACCAACCATTTACTCGCCTACCGCTGCCGTTCGGCCAACGTACCCTGCGCGATCCATGCATTCGACCTGTCGGTGGTCAATGACCTGCTCGATCTCGACACGACTTATTTGATGATGCCTGCCGCCGACGGCATCTTACAGCAACGCCAGCTCATGCGGCAGGAAGGGATTTTCCAGTAATGGCCGGGGTCTGCATTCTTCTCGTCGCGGCCGCAGTCGCATTCGGACTGGCAAAACTCTTGCGCCTGCCGTCAATCCCACTGTTGATATTGGTCGGTGCGGGCCTGCATGAGCTCGCCAACTTCTGGCAGGTCGAGGTGCCCGAAGACCTGCTCAGTAATATGATGGAGCTCGGCCTGGCAGTGCTGGTTTTTACCGCAGGCGTCGATCTGAGTCCACGCCGCATGCTCGGCCGCACACGCTCGATTATTATCGTGGCAACGGTTCAATTCCTGATTCTCGGGCTGGCCGGTGTGCTCACCGCATTCGCACTCGGCTACGATTTAACCACCGCGCTCTACCTCGGCTGCGCACTCTCGGCTAGTTCAACACTAGTAGTGGTGCGTCACTTACAACGTCGCCGCCAGATGTTTGAGCCGTTCGGGCGACTGGTGCTCGGCGTGCTATTGGTCCAAGACCTATTTATCATCCTTATTATGGTGGCACTGCTGAAGGCGCCCGACGGCCTGCTCGAGAGCTTCTTCGCTCTCACCCGCGCGATCGGGCTCGGGTGCGTGGCGGTCGGCATCCACCGCTGGTTTGTGCCTTGGATCACACGGCGCCTCAAACTCGACGACGAAGAGTTGATGCTCGGTGCGCTCGGTATTCTATTCATATTTTCTGGGTTCGCCTACCTACTTAAACTGCCGTTCCTAGCGGGCGCGTTCTTTGCCGGGTTCTCTATTTCCGCTTTCCCGATGAACGGACTGGTGCGCGGCATGCTCGGCTCGCTCTCGAGTTTCTTCCTCGCACTGTTTTTTATCAGTGTCGGCGCGTCACTCACATTGCCACCAGGCGACATGCTCTGGCACAGTTTGATTTTTATCATCGTGCTGATTGTGGTCACCGTCGGGCTTGTTTCGGTGATCAGCGAGGCCGTCGGCTTCTCCACGCGCGCCTCGATCGAGGCCGGGGTCCTGCTCTCACAAACCAGTGAGTTCTCGCTGCTACTGGCACTCACTGGCATGGCTTCCGGCCAAATTAGCGCCGAACTGTTCTCAATGATTACGCTTATTACGGTGAGTACAATGACCCTCACCCCGCTGATATCGCGCGACAAAATAACGTGGTCGTTGATGAAACTCCATCCCCGCTATCGCCGCGGCGAGTTGGACTGCGCTACCTTGCAAAACCACGCCGTGATACTCGGCTACGGACGCGCCGGCCACCAAACGCTACAAGCATTTAACGAACACGATATTCCGGTGATTGTGATCGACGAAGACGCCGCCGTGATTCGCAAATTAATTGCCGCGAAGGTGCGCTGCATTCAAGGCGACGGCTCCAATAAGCGCATCCTGGCGCGGGCTAACTGCCGCGGCGCTAAAGTTGTGATTTGCTCAATGCGCCGCACCCGCGATGCAAAAATCGCACTCGATCACCTTAAAAAATATCCGACCAAGGTCTTTATCCGCACCTTTGAACCAGAAGAAACCGAATTCGTCAAAAACTCTGGCGGGATTCCGATCGAAACCGCGCATGCCTCGGCTCACAGCATGCTCAAATGGTTGGATGTGAATTT
>JAFMHF010000058.1:0-1613 GCA_017854655.1 Puniceicoccaceae bacterium
AAGTGTTTAATTCATATGCAATTAGAGCCTCAGTCATATCCTTGGGCTCCCAGGCTCCTTGTCCAGTAGCGCTTGTGCCTATCTGGGTCGCGACATGTAGCACGTTGACATTCCAACTGGCTAAGCCTCCTGCGATGCAAATTCCGGTCAGCATGAGTGATATGCTATGTCTTTTAGTTAAAAATTGATATGACTTTACCAATGCTGCCACTGAAGTTACGACGGATATGACAAATGGTAGATACCAATTCGTTGGTTCCAATTGTGGCCATTGCTTCCATACGTGGGCGTATGCGTAGGTGAGATAAGCCGATAGCGCAAAGAGTGCCGCAACTATGCTGATCGATGTGAGGCACTTTGATCGCCTCGCCCGCTTGAGCCGTTTATGATCTGGGGCATATGCATCTTCTAGTATCTGCTCGACTTTGAGCTTGGGGGCGTTCGATGTGCATTGAGGGTGCGCTGACGCGTCCACCTCTCGCAAAGTCAAAGGCTTCTTGGGGGGAGTTGAACTCGATTCGGTTGAACGAAGGGCAGTATCTTTCGTTTCGTCTGTTCGTTCTACTAACTTGAATTTTGGGAGCTTCTTTTTGTCGGGCATAATCGTGTCATTATCAACTCGACTGACGCTCGTCGTCGAACATAAATTTTCTTCCATTTGTGTAATTCTATGGGAAGTGAGTTCCTTCGTTAGGCGAGTATGGAAATATGGAAAAATAGCTATTATAACGGCAACAAGACCTTTGATCCTAGAAAGGGTAGTCAGAATCCAGAAGACATAGATCAGGATTGAGCAGCAAAGAGTTATGAATCATCACGCTTCGCCAAAATGGCGAGAGGCAGTATTGCTGCAAGTTTCTGAGTCTCACAGTGGCTGGCTAGTGTTCTCTGACCTCCGACTTTTGAATTTAGGTAGATGGCAGCGGACCATTTAGAATGAAAAAGCGTTCGCTCTACGAATGCGGCATTGGTGGGCCGATGGTCGCTTACTGGCCAGCGACGTAAATACCTCTATTTTGATTTGTGTGATGCCTCCAAACCTTGAGGTGCGTTGGCATGGCTGGTCTGCTAGCCAACTTAATAGGCTGGCATCGTGTGAGGATTTGGCTAGAATCATCGGCGTGGACTCTGCGCTGCGCGACCAATGGCGGCGAACGAATGAATGCGAATGCTTTCTGGCATTGAACCAGCAATGGCAGCGTATGTGTGGCCGCGTGATCCGCAGCCGATGATGGCAATTTTTAGAGGAGGTATTGAGTATTCGATCGTCTGGTGCTTGAGTTACAATTTTTGAGCTACTACGGTTCCACGTAGATCGGCATGTTGACGTGCACGGCGTCGAGTAGGGTTTGGGCGTTCCAGTTGGCGAGGCGAAAGCAGCCGCTGGATTCGGTGCGGCCGACTTTCTCGGGTTCGGGGGTGCCGTGGATGCCATAGCTAGGCAGATTTAGACCGATCCAGACGGTGCCGACTGGATTGTTGGGGCCAGGCTGAATAATGAATTTTTGGGTAATGCCTTCGCGCTGTGCGGTGCTGGTGAGGATCGCGGGGTTGAAGGTATAGTTGGGCTGATCGACGCGGACTTTGACGCGGAGTTCGCCGCTGGGGCGTTT
>JAFMHF010000058.1:1953-14691 GCA_017854655.1 Puniceicoccaceae bacterium
GTGGTGAACACTGGCTCTTGGATTTGTAGGAGCTGCGCGGTGTCGGCATCGAATGCGCCGGAGCGTGGTAAGCCGTGACTGGTTTGATAGGCGAGTAGGGCGGCTTGGGTCTGCGCACCGGAGGCACCATCGATGGAGCCGGGGGAGAATCCTGCACGGGCCAGTGCGATCTGTAGTTCGGCGGTGCCGTTGATCGCGCGTGCGGATGAATACTTGCTGACGTCGGTGAGGCTACGTAGCTGTGGCCAGTAGTGGCTGACGACCGCCGCAGTGATGAACACTGCGATGATTCGCGTCAGCCAATACTTGGTCCAATGTGTCTGTTGTGGTGATTTTCGCCGGCTGGATTTGGAGGCGCGCTTGGATGTCGGTTTTTTTGGCACAGCGAGGAGAATTAGAAATTAGCGCGAGTCGTACGCAGAGCGTAAGGAACGATTAGGATATCAGTCTGTCGGATTTATGGGTCGAGTGCAGTGGCGAGATCGATTCCTCGAGTAGCTGGGTCGCAAGCGGGGGTCGTGTGTTGTCAGCACTGGGAAGATTTGCACATCGAAGTATTCTCTCAGCCAGCGCTTCTCGTTGCGAGTCAGTTCATCGTATCCACAAAATAGAATTCCGCTCTCTACTAAGGCGCGTACGAGTTGACGCTCCCAGCGTGTCGCCTGGTTAAGCAAACGTTGCTTAACTGCCAGCCAGCTCAGATCACCGTTAAAGTGAGGGAATACTAGCTGCGCTATTTTTATTTCTTCAGACATGATTGGAGTGAATTAGCTCCCTAGTCAAATTGGTTACTTTGGCCCTTAAGGCAAGCCGCCTGTCGTGCACTCAATTAAGGGTTTAACGAATTTAAATAAAACTACTTCATCAAGTTTGCATTTTTATGTAAAATCATAAACTGGTTATTGAACCTATAACCAATATTCAAATTATGAAATTTATAAAACTCCTAGCGCTTCTTGGTATCACTTTCTTTTTGACTGCCTGTGCTTCCACTGATGAGGCGGCGTCTACCTCTGACGGAGGAGGCTCTGAACACTCAAACGCAGCATCGGATATGGCCGGGTCTCATGACCCCCACAATGAAGGCTTGTTAATGGACCAATACAAGTCTGGTGAAATCCCTGGCTACCGCGATTAATTCACAGTTCGTCTAGTCTTTACAAAAACGCCGCCTTTCGGCTAAAAGGCGGCGTTTTGTTGTAACCATTAACGAGGGCGGGTCGCCCTCACTCCATTGCTAAGCACATGTATCAAAGCATTTTATTTCGAGCTAAGTTGCTCGAGAATCTTATAGTTGCGCTGAATCATTGCAGACGGATCTTCGAGGAGTCCGGCTGCGACGCGTGCATTGTCGAGCAGTTGCTCACTAATCAAAACCGCGAGTTCTTCGTTGGAACCGCGTAGCTCGGCGAGGTTTTTTACCAATGCGTGGCGTGGATTGATCTGCAGTTTGACGGGAGGCTCTGCGCCCATCGCGCTCGCATCGTCGCCTTGCTGTTGCTGCATCGCCTTCATCATCTTGCGCATCTGAGCAGTCATCATCTTGTCGCCGTTGACGATCATCGCGGGGCTACCCACGAGACGGTCGCTGGCTGCGACTTCGCTGACGTCGTTGCCAAGCTTCTCTTTGATGAATGCGCAAAGCCCTTCGACCGCGTCGGTTGCCAAGGCTTCTTCCTTGTCGGTGTCTGTCTCTGGCGCAATGGCTTCGAGGTCGATGCCGTCCGCGTCGGCGGAGATGAAGTTCTTCTCTTCAAAGGCGCGGGCGTGGTTCATTACGAACTCGTCAATCGGCTCATAGAGGTAGAGCACTTCGACATTACGCGCCTTGAAGGCTTCGAAGTAGGGTCCCGTCTCGATCGCACTGCGGCTGGCGCCGGAAAGATAATAGATCTCCTTTTGGCCTTCGGGTGCGCGTGAGAGGTAATCGCTCAAGCTGGTGTTGCTGCCTTCTTCGCTGTAGGAAGATTCGTAGCGTAACAGTCTAAGCAATTGATCGCGATGCGTGAAGTCGGTGGTCACACCTTCTTTGAGGAAGACGCCGAAGGACTTCCAGAAATCGTTATACACTTCGGGCTCTTTCTTGGCTTTTTCTTCGAGTGTCTTGAGAAAGCGCTTGGTGATGACCTTGTTGAGCTTCTGAATCAACGCGCTGTCTTGCATCGACTCACGGGAGATGTTGAGCGGCAAGTCGGCACTATCGACGACGCCACGTAGGAAGCGGAGCCAATCGGGAAGCAGGTTCTTCGGTTCACTGTCGATCAGGACTTTGCGGCAATAGAGTGCGACGCCTGGCTCCATACGACCAAAGCCGAAGCCTTCTTGATTTTCAGTAGGAGCGAAGAGCAGGGTATTGATCGAGATGGGTGCGTCGGCAGCGAAGTGCAGCCAGAAGCGTGGATCGTCAAAGGCGTTGGCCTGGAATTTGTAGAACTCTTTGTATTCCTCGTCGGTGATATCGCTTTTGCCTTTGAGCCAGAGCGCTTGCACAGTTTTAAACTCGTCACCATCGACCTTGATCGGGAACTGCACGAAGCTGGAGTAGCGTTTGATGATGCCTTCGAGTTTATCCTTCTGGGCAAACTCCTTATACTCATCCTTGAGGGTGAAGACGATTCGTGTGCCGCGGCGTTCACCTTCGACTTGCTCGATCTCGTAAGCGCCATCGCCGTTGCTGGACCAGCAGAGGCAGTCGCCTTCGAGTTGCCAGGTGCGAGTGTAGACCTTAACGGAATCGGCGACCATGAATACCGAGTAGAAGCCCACGCCGAACTGGCCGATCAGGTTTTCGTTGCGCTCGCCGCCTGCCTTGAGGGCGTTAAGGAAGGCTTTGGAGCCGGAGTGTGCGATAGTGCCGAGGTTCTCGATGAGCTCGCCGTGCGTCATGCCGATACCGAAGTCTTGGATCGTGATGGTGCCAGCTTCTTCGTCGGAGGTGACTTGGATCTCTAGATCCAGATCCGCATCGAAAATGTCTTTCTCAGAGAGCTGCGTGTGGCGCAGCTTCTCGGTGGCATCGGAGGCGTTCGAGATTAGCTCACGGACGAAGATTTCCTTATCCGTGTAGAGGGAGTGCACCACGATATCGAGGACTTGTTTGACCTCCGCTTGGAATTCGTGGCGTTCGGGTGTGTGTGTACTCATAATTTGTGTTGGATTTGTTTAAAATTGAAAGGCGGGACGCTAAAGGCATTTTTGCAAAAATCAAGTGCCCTCCTGTCAGATTGATCAGTAAGCGAGAAAGCCCACCGCGCGGGTGGGCTTTGAGAGCTGAGGGCTGAGACCTGAGGGCTGAGACTTCAGGGCTGAGACCTGAGAGGAATTAGTCTTTGACGCTGAAGTCGAGGGCTTCGAGATCGAAGTCCATGTCAGCCACGCGGGTGGCAGGGCCTGTCATGCGCACTGCGTAGTCGTCGCCGATTTCAATCGCGATCTTACCGCCGGGCATGTGCACAGTGATGGCGCGATCGCAGAGGCCGATTCGGTGAGCCACCGCTGCGGAGGCACTGCTGCTGGAGCCGGATGCGAGGGTGTAGCCTGCGCCGCGTTCCCATATTTCGATCTGGATATTATTGCGGTCGAGAATTTTGAGGAACTGCACGTTGGTACGGTTCGGGAAAGTCGGATCGACTTCGATTGCCGCGCCGTCTGTGCAGGCAAGCTTTTCGGAGATTTCGACCAGTGGCACGACGCAGTGAGGATTGCCGATATCGGCCAGATAGACGGTGTAATCGGTGCCGTTGATGTTGAGTTGCTGGCCGATGTCGTGATCAGCCTGTTCAGGGCCATCGATGGGTATGTGGTCCATCGCGAAGCGTACTTTGCCCATATCAACCGTAATTGAGGTGGCACCGTCGCTGATTTTACAGGTGACGACACCTCCAAGTGTATCAACCGTGAAGGCGTCGTTGCCGACTTTGCCAATGTCGTAAAGGTAGCGGGCGAAGATTCGCAGTCCGTTGCCGCTCTTTTCGGCTTCGCTACCGTCTGGATTCATGATCCGCAGGCCGAAGTCGGCTGTGTCGCTAGCAAGTGGCCCGTAAAGGATACCATCGGAGCCGAGGCCGAAGTTGCGGTGGCAAATGCGCACGGTGTCTAGCTGGTTAGGCAGTTCGCTGGCGTCTTTAGGGTCGAGGACGAGATAGTCGTTTCCGAGAGCGTGGTATTTAGAGAATTTCATAGAGATTAGAGTTAGCCGGGAGTGGGGACGTCTCAGTCTGGCCCTTGAGTCGAATGGCTGAGCAAGTGGGATTGTGTAAAGAGTCGTCGCGTAGCTAAAGGCTTGCGGAATCTTCGCTTGTCTTGAATGCTTTATTTTCGGATAAATTTGTCAAGATCAGCGAATAGAATGAAGCGAATAAAGGTGCCAGAATCGATTTCTTTCGGTTCAATAAATACTCGCTGTTGGAATTATGTCGAGTTGTCGATCAGCTTGGCTGTGTTTGCTGCATTTCTAATCTTAACGCTTCATTCGAGTGGTGGTGGCGGAGTGCTGGAGCCACTATTTTTGCCCTTTGTCATGGCGCTTGCGATTGGGGTGGGACTGCGCTTCCAAATGACAGGCGCGCTAGGGATCGCAGGGTTATTGGTGTTGATCGTCGCTTATTCGTGGTTGTCTGGGGTCGGCGTCTTTGCGCAGGGTTCTTTCGGTGAACATCTGCTGTTTGCGGTCGGGATGCTGGTTTTATTCATCTCGATTACGTTTTTCTGTGCGATTGTTGTGGGCTATCATTTACGCACGGTAGACCTGGCGGACGAGCGTGAGCATTTAATCCATCGGGTGTTGGATGCCTTACCGATCGGTATTTGGGTGCGATCGCGCGATGGTCGTACTGTCTTTATCAATGAGCGCTGGGCGAGTTTCTCTCCGAGAAGCGTGCCCGAAATTATGAGTTCAGAATTACAGGCTCCTCCAGTTGATCTTGGCGAACAGTGGGAGGCAGACCGAGAGGCCCTGTTCAGCTCGGATGATGGTGCGATACGTTGCCAGCATGTTGATTTGATCGATAATACTGGACGGTCGAGCTCGATGACCTTGTTAACTTTAAAAGTCTTCATTAATGAGTCTGAAGGAGAGGGCACCTTATCGTTGCTGGTTGATGAGACCGCATTGCGCCTCTATGAGGAGCAGATTCGATTGAGTGAGCACCGATTGCGCATGGCGCTGGATACTGTGGAGATGGGCTTCTGGGAGCAGGATCTTGGCAGTGGTGAGATTTTTCGTGATGTAAATTGGTCCCGTATTCTGGAATTGGACTCGGTGGATGTACAGGATCATAAAAAGGAATGGCAGGGGCGGATTCATCCGGATGATCGTGATCGAGTGTTGGCAGCGTATGTGAGGTTTATTGATAATGGATCGAAGCCACTGGAGATCGATTATCGTATCTTTAAGGGCGCCTCTGAATCCATCTGGGTGCAAGATCGAGTCGTGGTGCAAGACCGTGATACGTTTGGTCGTGCGACTCGAATCATGGGGACGATGCAGGATATCTCTGCTCGTAAGCGCATTGAGATCGATCTGAAGCAGGCAAAGGATCGTGCAGAGGCGGGTAATCGGGCAAAGGGGCATTTCATCGCGACGATCTCTCATGAGATTCGCACGCCTTTGAACGCAATCATTGGGTTGTCGAGTTTCTTGAACGAGAGTGAGCTGAATGAAGAGCAGCTGGATCTGTCGCAGACGATCTATTCGAGCGGTAAGAGTCTGCTCTTTCTGGTGAATGACATCTTAGATTTCTCGAAGATCGAGGCTGGACGTCTGGATTTGGAGATGCAGGAATTTCCGTTGCATCTGTGCTTTGAGGATTGTGTAAAGCTCTTCAAGATTCGAGCTGCCGAACTTAATGTCACGCTTCGGCTGACTTTAGATCCGGCACTTACAGAGTTTGCGCTCGGCGACATGGAACGATTGCGGCAGATCGTGCAAAATTTGTTGGCAAACGCACTGAAGTTTACGGACGCGGGCGAAGTAGGAATCACCGTGCGTCCTGTTAAGTTAAGCGAATTGCCTGTGGAGCGCCGTCCCGATGCCTTGGAGCCGATCGGATATCTCGATCAACTCGATCATGACTATCTTGAGGTATTAGTCAGTGATAGCGGAATTGGCATTCCAAAAGATCGGCAACATTTACTGTTTGAGGCATTTAGCCAAGTGGATGCATCGACGACTCGTAAGTATGGTGGCACTGGGCTCGGGTTGGCGATCTGCAAGCGCTTGGTGCATGCAATGGGAGGGCGGATTTGGCTGGAAAGTCGCGAGGGCGACGGGGCTGTGTTTGGTTTTGTGGTACGAACTAAGTTGATCGAGGAAGTCCCTGTAATATCCCCTCCGCCAGCTCGTCTAGCTGAGGTGGTGGAGCGTATCGTCGAACAGCACCCTTGCGATATTTTGGTGGTCGGAGATCGTGACGAGGTGGAGCAGCTGTTACTTGCCTGTCGCCAGTTGGGTTACGCACCGCACCACGCTCCGAGTTATGACTTAAGTGCAGATGCCTTTCAGCGCCGTCGTTATAATGTGGTTTTTATCGGGATGGGAAAAGAGGCCGCTGGCCTTGAATTAGCCAGACAGATTTGTGCCGTATCTGGATCAAAGTCTTCGCAAGTGTTGCTGGGGGTGGTTCCAGTCGGGCAAGCAGTCTCGAAGGAGCGCTGTAAGCTGGTGGGAATACAGCGCCTGATCGAAGGAAGCCTAGGCGCCGCGACTATCCAAGATGTGATTCTGGATGTGCTGCATGAGCGCGATTAAACGCGCTCACTAGGGCGTGCAAGCCCGCGAGTTCGATATTTGCGTTGATCCCGCAACCGTAGCAAATTGAGCCGCTTTCGTGCTGGATTTGAATGTAGGCTGCGGCATCTGTTGCCGAGCCACTGCCAATCGAGTGCTGGCGATAGTCAAGGAGTGTAAAGTGCTTCCATCCCTGGCTATCAAGTGCTTTGGCAAAGGCGCTGATCGGGCCGTTGCCGCGACCAGAGATCGTAAGCAGCTCACCGTTGAAGTTGATTTGAGCGTCGATGCTGACCTCGCCAGTCTCGAAGAAGTCTTTACGTTGAATCGAGAGCAACTCAAGCGGACTACTTAAATTCACGTATTCGCGTTGGAAAATTTCGTGTACTTCGGCAGATTTTAATTCGCAGTTGTCTTGATCGGCGGCATCATTGATCACGAGGCCGACTTCGGGATGCATAACCTTCGGTAAATCGAGCCCGAACTCACGAGATAAAATATATGCGACGCCGCCTTTACCGCTTTGGCTGTTAATGCGAATGATTGCCTCGTAGTCGCGACCTAGATCGGCTGGGTCAATTAACAAGTAGGGGACCTGCCAGTGTGCGCCTGGTTCGCCATCTTTTTGGCGTAAATCCATGCCTTTCTTGATCGCATCCTGATGCGAGCCAGAAAATGCGGTGAAGACCAAGTCACCGGCATAAGGATGGCGGTCGGGCACATGCATACGCGTAACACGCTCATACGTCGCGCGCGTATGCTCCAAATTGCTAAAGTCGAGCTGGGGGTCGATGCCTTGTGTGTAGAGGTTCAACGCAACGGTTACGATGTCGAGATTTCCAGTGCGTTCGCCGTTGCCGAAAAGCGTGCCTTCGACGCGATCCGCGCCAGCCATTAATCCAAGTTCAGTGGCCGCGACCCCGGTGCCGCGGTCATTGTGCGTGTGTAAGGAAATAATCGCTGTATTGCGCGCTCTCAAGTTGCGGCAGAACCATTCGATTTGGTCGGCGTGTACATTCGGCGTTGCCATTTCAACAGTGGCGGGAAGATTCAGGATAATTTTGTTCGCGGTGGTCGGTTGCCAGACGTCGATCACGGCTTCGCAAATTTCCAAGGCATAATCGACTTCGGTGTCAGAGAAACTCTCAGGAGAATACTCTAGGCGAACTTTGGTGCCTGGTAGGGTGGAAACGAGACTTTTGATCAATTGAGCGCCTTCGGTAGCGATCTGTTTGATCTCTTCTTTGCTCATATTGAAAGTAACGCGGCGCTGTAACGGCGAGGTCGAGTTATATAAATGTACGATAGCTTTGGGCACGCCCTCCAAACTTTCGAAGGTGCGGCGGATCAAATGTTCACGCGCTTGCACTAGCACCTGCAAGGTTACGTCTGCTGGGATGCGGTCTTCTTTGACTAGGCGGCGGATAAAGTTGAACTCTGTATCGCTGGCGGAGGGAAAGCCGACCTCAATTTCTTTGAATCCGGTGGCGACCAGTAATTCGAAGAACTCGACCTTCTCGTCTACGTTCATTGGTATCGCAAGGGCTTGATTGCCGTCGCGAAGATCGACACTTGCCCAAATCGGGGCGGTGGTGATCGTCTTGTCCGGCCATGTGCGGTCGGGCAAATTAATCTGCTGAAAGGGCCGGTACTTGGTGATGGTGCCTTTTTGCATGCTAAAAATGGGTTCGCTACTGAAGTGTTTATTTCGGGTTTCGAGGCGCGGTCTGGTGCGGCGCGTCTCTGTGTCGCGGTGGGAGCATTGGCTCGCTTGATTATTATGCGCGGGCAGTGAGCCCTCAGACGTATTACTTTATGTCCCCAAGGGGGAGAAGTTGTAGTGCTCCTGTTAGGCGTATCGCCTTGACGAATAATACGTGCATCGATTTAGCATTCATCCGATTTAGCGACTGTCAAGCGCGTGCTTGAATCAAGCAAGGACGAGCGTATATTACTTAAGTCTTGTTTGTGGTCTGTATTCCTCTCAGATTTAATAACTGTGGCAGAGATTAATTTAGACTTAAAAGGGCGCACTATTATTTTGGGCATTACGGGATCGATTGCAGCCTACAAGGCTGCCGATATCACTAGTCGCTTGACCGAAGCGGGCGCGCAGGTGTATCCAGTGATGACCGCAGAGGCCTGTCGATTTATACAGCCGCTTACTTTGCAAGTGCTTTCACGTAATCCGGTGGTATCGGACCTGTGGAAGGAGGGGGAGGGCTGGCAACCCGGACACATTGAGTTGGCGGATCGGGCAGACCTCTTGCTTGTAGCTCCAGCGACGGCACATTGCCTCGCATTATTCGCGCAGGGACTCGCGCCAGATCTACTCTCGTCGATTCATTTGGCGACGCCTGCACCAGTGATGTTGGCGCCTGCGATGAATGGCAAGATGTTGGCACATACGGCGACTCAAGAAAATATTAAGACGCTCCGTTCGCGCGGCTATCATTTTATTGAACCGCAGAGTGGTATGCTCGCTTGTGGTTATGAGGGGGAAGGCAAGTTGGCTGCCGTTGAGACGATCGTACAATCGGTCCAAGATTTTTTTACAAACGCTTGATTACACGGAATGGATAAAAGGAATACGCAGTCCGAATCGGCTTCCCCTGATTCAAGTAAAGAGCGCTTGAATAATCGTCTACTTAAGCCAGGAGAAAGCTTTGGGAATTTCCGTGTTGTTAAGTGTATTAGTTCGAGCTTGTTGGCGAATTACTACCACATGCAGCATGTGCGTGATTTGCGTGATGTGACGCTCTGCGTGTTTCACCCCCGAACTATTGAGGATGCGAAATGCTTGAAGCGTCTAGAGGGTTTGCAGGCGGCACTTAAGGCGATTAATCATGAGGGTATTCCGCAGATTCAGGACTGTGCGTTGATGAATCAGCGGCACTGCATCTTTATGGATGCAGTCAAGGGGCAAAGCTTGAGCCAATATTTCGCTGAGCATGCCAAGCCGGGAGAGGCGGGGGTCGATGCTGAGGACGCGGGGCGAATCTTGGCTTTGTTGTTGGGGATTTTGGGGTATGCGCATGCGCAAGGTGTGGACCATCGTGATCTGGATACGGACCTCATTTTCATACAGAGCGATGGCTCGATTCAGGTGCTCGGATTGGGTGTGAAAGCGACTTTGGGCAGTGAGTTGTTTGAGTCGGTCGTTTCGGCATCGGTCTGTCCGCTGGGTGCGAATGTGACTCCCGAGCGACTCAACTCGTTTGATGTGATGAGTCCTGAGTATCGCCACGGAATCGCTGAAGATGCGCGAGTGGATATTTTTGCTTCGGGTTATATCGCGTATTGGCTTTTGACAGGCCAGAAAGCGGACCTGTCTAAGTATAAGGCTCCGTCAACCATGGTGGATAATCTCCCTAAAGTTTGGGATGCGCTAGTTGAGACGACGCTTAAGCGAAGCCGTGATGAGCGGTATCAATCTTGCAGGAGTATGCTACTGGCTTTGAAGGGAACGGCGGACGAACTGGAGCCTGAACGTGGCGGCTTGATTCAGCGGCAGATTGATCGAATTCCAGTGCCGAAGGGAATTGAGGCGCGTGGCGAGCTGGCGACTCGAATCTATCGCCTGGCGGTGATTGGTTTGGTTGGTCTGAGTTTGACGGGCTTGGTCGCATCTTTCTTGCATTCAATATTTGGCGAGCGCTTAGAAAATGCGCAAGTGGTGTCGATGGCGGCGGAAGGTGAATCGCCAAATTTACGACTTAATGTGACGCCCCTCGGGGCGCAGGTCCGGTTTGTTGGTATCGATGCTGTCTTTAACGCCAGAGTGGGTGGGCTCGATTTGGTTGTGCAGCCTGGAGATTATGATGTGCGTATTACTGCTCCGCAGTATTTAGAGCAGCAGTTGCCGGTGTCTATTAGGAATGTTGCCTTGCCTAGAATTAATGTTGAGTTGCAGTCAGCGTTGGAAAGTTTGCAAATTCAGACTGAACCCGGAGCGGTAATTGCCCTGCTGAATGAAGACAATCTAGAAGTCGAACTCGGCACCACGGATGCGGATGGACAGTTTAATTTAAAGCGGGGAGAATTTGACGAGTTTGATCGTATTGTTATCCGTAAGATGGGATACTTGCCCACGGTTCTAGAAGACCTGAATGGTGAGCTGCTGCAGGTCGTGTTGGCTGAGTTGCCGTCGAGTGTGACTGTGCGGACTCAACCTTCGGGAGCTCGAGTCTTGGTAAATAGTATCTATGTGGGACCTTCACCTGTAACAATCGATGCATCCGAGGGCAATGGAAACTACATTGTGGCCGTGCAATCTCAAGGTTATCGCTCCGTTAGTCGCCGTGTTAATGTAGAATCCGGCGAGCATGAAGTGGTTGATTTTGGCGCACTGGTCGCACGATCGGCAGAGCTTGGTTTTGCGGTTACTTTTGTAGGTGCCCCTAGTAGTGAGGTATCCCGATTAATGGATGACCTGGTAGTGGAGCTAGATGGGCAGCGACTCGCATATGATTCAGAGGTGCTGAAGGCGGTACTTGAGGGTACTCATACAGTGCGCTTACTGCATCCGCTATATGTGTCAGCATTGCAAACTGTGAAGGTCGAGGATCGATTGAATCAGAAGCTGACTTATTTAATGCAGCCATTACCTGGTCAGGTCGAGTTGCTGATGCCGCCTGAGCTGGAAGTTGAAGTGCGGGTGGCAGGCGTGGATGTCGATGATTTGGATGGTGTTGTTTCTTTGGCTGCCAATCAACGTGTTGAGCTTGAACTGCGAATTAAAGATTATCTTACGATGGTGCGACGCTTTAAGTTGAAGCCCGATGAACGTATTACATGGGAGGTTGAACCAGTTCAAATTCCGGGGCCAGAGCCTGGGGCGGAGTGGACGATGCCTTATTTAGCTTTGAAGCTCTGTTGGGTTGAGGCGGGGCAATTCTTAATGGGTAGTCCGATTGAGGAAGTGGGGCGCTTGCCGAATGAGGGGCCGCAGACGGCGGTTCGTTTTAATCAGGGGTTCTGGATTGGAAAATATGAGGTGACTCAGGCGCAGTATTCGAAGGTGATGGATCAAAATCCTTCGTCGGTGACTAGTGATAGCTTGCCGATAGACAACGTTTCATGGGAAGACGTCAGGCTATATTGCCAAGTCTTGACGAATATCGAAAGAGCCGCCGGACGCTTACCGGATGGCTATGTGTATCGATTGCCGACAGAAGCGGAGTGGGAGTATGCGGCCCGCTCTGGCTCGGTATTGCCGTTTGCCTTTGGTAATCAAGCTGATGTTTCGAATGGTAATTTTAGTGGAGTTTATCCAGTCGATGTCGAGCATCAGGTAAGTAATCTGGATCATTACGGCACCTTGCCGGTGGGTTCATATCCACCAAATGATTTTGGGCTACACGATACGCACGGCAATCTCGCCGAATGGACTTTAGATCGATATAATGGTCGTCTTTATGGTGGTTCGCTAGTCGATCCACGTCCGCGAGATGCAGGGCGCCGTGTAGTCGTTCGCGGAGGCAGTTGGGAGGATTTTGCAGTTCGAGTGCGTAGCGCCGCGCGCGATGAAATTCGCGGCGACACGAAGAGTAACGCGATCGGATTTCGAGTCGCGTTGGCACCCGCTTTCTAGTGCCGCGACTTTCGGCCATCTCGGCGGCGTGCGCTTATGGCTAACGCCTCTGCGCGACCTTCGCTGGACCGTTTTTAATCCGGATTAATTGCGTGGATCGTGACCGACTAGGCTAGTCGTCTAGTTAGAGCTGCAGGCAGAAAGCAACGCTTGGGCCGATGAGTAAGGCGCTGTCCGTCAGCACGCGAAATGTTTCTATGCAAAGTCGCTTCTGGTAGGCGTGTATAATCAGCAGTGCTCCTAGCGATAGGCCTATTTGGAGGGCCCATGCGTGATCTAAAAAGCACAGTGAGAGGGCGCAGGTAATCTTCAGGGCGGTGATAAATAGAGTGGGCAATCGAGAGAGTGAGCGCACCTGTAGAGCGGTGTCGATGCACTGCTCTTTCGCTCCGATCATTAAGCAATTGATCAAGCACAG
>JAFMHF010000059.1:0-12464 GCA_017854655.1 Puniceicoccaceae bacterium
GGGCAAGCGCACGGCTCTAAAAATAAAGCGACAAGAGTGTCGCTTCTACGGTCTTAGTTTCTAGCTTTCGTGGCATGACACAAAAATCACCTGTTCGTTGGGGCATTCTTGCCTGTGGAAAAATCGCACATCAATTTGCGGCGGCGCTGAAGGATTGTCCTGACAGCGAGCTGCATGCGGTATCGAGTCGTGATGTGAAGCGCGCGCAGACCTTTGCGGATCAGTATCAAGCGCCGCATGTGTATGGTAGTTACGAGGCAATGCTGGCTGATTCGGAGGTCGAGGCGGTTTATATAGCAACGCTGCATCCGTTTCACTTGGAGTGGATCGCGCACTGCGTGCAGGCTGGTAAGCATGTGCTGTGTGAAAAGCCGCTGACAATGAATCTGCGTCAGGCGAAGCAGGCCAAGAAGCTCGCCGACGATCATCGCTGCCTCCTGCGCGAGGCGTTCATGTATCGGCACCATCCACAGACCGAGCGAGTGGTGGAACTGGTAACCTCCGGTGTGATCGGCAAGGTGCGGATGATTGAGTCGAACTTTTGCTATAATTCGGGGGAACAACCTGAGTCACGGCTACAGTCTAAAGCGCTTGGCGGCGGCGCGATTCTGGATATCGGGTGCTATACGATGTCGTTTGCGCGCTTGATTGCCGGACGTGCGCACGGTCGCTTATTTGCGGAGCCGCTGGAATTGAAGGCGGTGGGACATCTGGACGCGAAGACCAAGACGGACATGTGGACGACCGCGGTGATGCGTTTCGAAGGTGATATTTTGGCGAAGACGACCTGTGCGCTGCGTATGAATCACGAAAACGTGGCAGTAATTCTGGGCGACAAAGGCCGTATCACAGTGGAGATGCCGTGGCAGTGCCCTGGCACGATTCGGGTTGAGTTGGACGAGAAAGGCTCGGTGCAAGAAATTGCGATGCCGAAGCAGCGACCCTTGTTTGCGTATGAGATCGATTCGTTTACCAACGAGATGCGCGGTTGTCCGATCGCTGCGGATGCCGTGGCGATGCGTTTTGACGATACCTTGGGCAATATGAAGGCACTCGATTGGTGGCGCGCAGAAATCGGCCTCGGCTACGAGGCGGATGCAGTGCGCTAGTGTTACTATTTTAGGGGATTAATTGGTCTTAGCGACTGGGTTTATCCCAAGATTACGGCGCTCTTGGATTGCCATTTGTGTGTGCTTAAAGTGTTTTTTCATAGCTTCTTTGCCTTACTTTGAGAAAGAGCAGGATCGCAGTGATACTTGGATGATTTGAGGATGGCAGCAAAAGTCAGCTGGTTTTGATGTTGAAGTACGTAACGAGAGTAAAATTCTCTTGTGTGGCGTTCGATTTGATATACCAAATCTACTATGAAAATTTGCTGTATTGGAGCAGGATATGTTGGTGGACCCACGATGGCTATGATTGCCCATAAGTGTACGAACATCACGGTCACAGTTGTAGATATTAATCACGCGCGGATCGATGCATGGAACTCCGATGAGCTGCCGATCTTCGAGCCTGGTCTGGATGACATTGTTAAAGGCTGCCGTGGTAAAACGCTATTTTTCTCGACCGATGTTGATACTGCGATCCGTGATGCGGACATCATCTTTATGAGTGTCAACACGCCGACCAAGACTTATGGCGTCGGCGCTGGGCGCGCGGCGGATCTGCGCTATATCGAGAAGTGTGCTCGTAAAATCGCTGAAGTCGCTGAGAGCGACAAGATCGTGGTCGAGAAATCCACTTTGCCAGTGCGCACTGCTGAGTCGATTAAGCGCATCCTCGAGTCCAACTCCAAGGGGCGGAAATTCCAAATCCTGTCTAATCCTGAATTTCTAGCTGAGGGTACCGCTGTGGCTGACCTTGAGAATCCAGACCGAGTGTTGATCGGTGGTGATCAGACGCCAGACGGCCTCGCCGCGATTCAAACTTTGGTTGATGTGTATGCGCAATGGGTGCCGACTGAGAACATTTTGACCACCAACGTCTGGTCGTCCGAGCTCTCCAAGCTTACCGCCAATGCTTTTCTTGCGCAGCGAATCTCTTCGATTAATGCGATTTCAGCGCTGTGCGAAGCGACCGGTGCTAATGTCGACGAAGTCGCACACGCGATCGGTACTGATAGCCGTATCGGTCCGAAATTCCTCAAATCCTCCGTCGGTTTTGGTGGCTCTTGCTTCCAGAAAGATATCCTGAATTTAGTCTACCTGTGCGATCATTTCGGTATTCCCGAGGCTGCCAGTTATTGGAATGGTGTGATCGAGATGAACGACTTTCAAAAGCATCGGTTTGCGCGTCGTATCATTTCCACGATGTTTAACACCGTCTCGGATAAGAAAATTGCTGTGCTCGGTTTCGCTTTTAAGAAGGATACCAACGACACCCGTGAGTCCGCGGCCATTTACATCTGTAAGGATCTGCTCGAGGAACAGGCAAATGTCAGCATCTACGATCCGAAAGTGCCGGAAGCTCAAATTCGGCGCGATTTGGGTATTGCCGCCGAGGATCGCTCTGTGACCGTTTGTGCAGATGCCTACGAAGCGACAAAGGATGCGCATGCGGTGTTAGTTCTAACTGAGTGGGATGAGTTCAACGCGCTTGATTTCAAAAAGATCTACGATCACATGAATTTGCCGGCCTTTTTGTTCGATGGTCGCAACTTGCTCGATCTGGAAGCGCTTCGTCAAATCGGCTTTGAGGCTTCTGGAATCGGTCGCGGAGAGCCTTAAGCACTGCTTGTAACAGTTTATTTTTAATAGACGTGGGCGGGGCGAACCTCATTCGCGTCTTTTTGTATACATGCAAATTATCAGTTGCCTCAGAGGGAGGATTCTCTTTCACTGAAACCTTACTAATTTTATTCAACTACTAAAGTATTATCATGATAGTTAAACCGCGCATCCGAGGATATGTATGTATTACCGCACACCCGAAAGGTTGTGAGGCTAAAGTGCGTGAGGAAATCGAAGTCGCCAAGGCTGCGAAAAGAAGTGATGGACCAAAGCGGGTTCTGGTGCTCGGCTCCTCGACGGGTTATGGCCTCTCCTCCCGTATTGCTGCTGCGTTTGGTTATGATGCGGCTACATTTGGCATCTTTTTTGAGCGCCCATCGACTAATGGTAAGCCGGCCAGTGCTGGGTGGTATAACTCCGTGGCATTTGAAAAAGCCGCTCACGAGGCGGGTCTTTACGCCAAGAGCATCAACGGCGACGCATTTTCCAACGAAGTTAAAGCGCAGGCAATCGCACAGATCAAAGAAGACCTCGGTCAAATCGATCTGGTCGTGTATAGCCTCGCTTCCCCGCGCCGTACCGATCCAGATACTGGCGAAGTTTACAAGTCAGTGCTCAAGCCAATCGGTGACCAAGCATTTACCAACCGCACGATGGATACCGATCGTGACGAGGTCAAAGACGTCACTATTGAGCCAGCGACTGAAGAAGAGATTCAACACACCATTAATGTAATGGGTGGCCAGGACTGGGAGCTTTGGATGAAGGCGCTCAATGATGCTGGGGTGCTGGCACCTGGAGCAAAGAGTGTCGCTTATTCCTATATCGGCCCCGAAGCCACGTGGCCCGTTTACACCAACGGTACTATCGGTCAGGCTAAGAAAGATGTCGAGCGCGCGGCGGCGGCGATAACCGAGACTTACGATTGCGCCGCCTACGTTGCGGTCAACAAAGCCGTCGTCACTCAGGCCAGCTCCGCAATCCCTGTCGTGCCACTATATATTTCGATTATCATCAAGCTGATGAAAGAGAAGGGCACGCACGAGGATTGCATCGAGCAAATGGTACGCCTCTTCGATGATCGCCTCTATGGCAAAGATTTGCAGCTCGATGATCTGGGTCGTATCCGTGTCGACGATTGGGAGATGCAACCCGACATTCAGGCGAAAGTCATTGAAATTTGGCCATCGATTACATCCGAGACGCTCGACGTGCTCGGCGATTATACTGGCTACCAGCACAACTTCCTGACCCTGTTTGGTTTTGGACTCAACGGCGTTGATTACGACGAAGATGTCGAAATTGATCTGCCACTGCCGAGTAGCTTGTAACACTCTTGGCGTAAAGCCATTCGCTGCGTATCGAGCGGGTTTACCCCGCGTTCATACTCTTAAGACAAAACCGCCACTGCAGCTTCGCTGCGTGGCGTTTTTTTTGCCTAGAGATCCGTTGGGAGGGACGAGCTCTGTCTCGTCCGCGTTGCCCCTGCGCGAACCAAATGTGGAAGCGACACTCCTGGCGCTTTATTTATCGCGACCTCCACTGCATAAAGCGACAAGAGTGTCGCTTCCACGGTAAAGCTCCACATGTGGTAAATTAATAATTTTGTTGAGACAACTGCGCTTGAGTAGAAGGCAATGCGCTTGGCGCGAATGAGTGTCCTCGGCGTGGATTTCAGGAACAGACAGACATGTCTGTATCACTTTTTCTCACCATGCTTCTTCTGTGTCCGCAATCACGCTGTCGTCGTCCAGGCTGAAACGGATTAGCATTGGACGGCAACAGACTTCGCAGTCGTAGTCCCACTCCGTCGGTGTCTCTGATGGTGCTGGCGCTGTGACTGAGAATACCTCAAAGCAACTCGGACAGGTTACGTGGCAGGATTGTGAGGATTCCATTCTCTAAAGCTCGACCAACTGTGGCACATCGCTGAATAGCAGTTTCAAGTCGATCACTGATTCGTCGATGCCGACGATCCTCGAGAGTGCCTTACGATAGGCCTCGAGCTGTGGGCGATGGTGCTGACTTGCTTGCTCCAGCGTATTGCGTGGATGGATACGGTCGCTTTTGAAGTCGATGATTTCAGCGCGGCTGATGGTGCCGTCTTCTGCTTTATAAATAACAACGCGGTCGAAGATACCATTCGTGAATTGATCGCCTTCGACGTAACTGAATGCGCGCTCGCGCCAGACGACGGTTGCTGTTTCCGGCTTGGTGAAAAGCGTGCAGATTTCGGGATTTGCGAAACAGCTGTTGAGGGCGTCTTTCACTTCTGCAGGGCAATGCTCCGTCATTGCCAAATGTGGAAACGACGGAGCGTTTTCCTCCACAGGTTGTTCGAAGAGATCTAGGGTGAGGTTCGTGTTATCGTTCGCTTGGGGCTTTGATTCGAATGCCTCCAGCCATTCAATTTGCTCGAAGGCGTCGTGCACTGCGGTGCCAAAGGTGCTGGCGTGCTCATCGAGGTCGAAGTATCTGGCCGCGGCGAGTAAACGTGCCTTGCCAGTAGATGGGCGTGCCAGCTGCAGCCGCGGATGTGCGGGATCGAAGGCGGGCGCCCTTGCTGGTTGGCTATTGGTTGTTGGTTGCGCGGCTGCTTTAAAAGACTCGTACCAGTCTTGATCGCCGGTACTCCAGAGCACGGGGTAGTTGGACTTGGGGAACAGTTCGGTCGCTTTAGCCTCCGTACCGAGGCGTTCTTTGAGGTAATTTACAGTAGTGCCTTGGTGTGCGCCCTTGAGGTCGCTGATCATATAGAGTCCTTGTTTGGCGCGTGTCATCGCGACGTAAAGAGTGCAGAGATTGCCGAAGCCGCGTTGACTGATACTTTGCTCTAAAAGTTGGTTGAGCATTGGGTCGGCCTGCATCAGGTCTTTCTTGATCGGCTCCATGATCCAATCCGCTTTGCCTTGCGGATCAAGTAGGGGATTGATGCGTGTTTCGCTGCGCGAAGTTTTGTCTTCGTTGACGAGGATCACCACGTCGTATTCGAGACCTTTGGATTTGTGGATCGTCTCGATGATCACGGCATCGCCGGCGTGGCACTCGCCGCTGCTACACTTTCTGAGGAACTGAATCAGGCCATCGATGTCGCGGCGCTCCTCGTTGTCGAAGGCACGTGCTTTGTCAATCAAGCGATTGAGACGTTCTCGGTGACGAGTGTCGGCTGCTGGTAGGTGAGCGGTGATTTGCTCGGCCGCCCAGCGCACGGCACTTTCATTACTATCTGAGAGTAGGCGTGTGCGTAGTTCTTCGGCGCATCTGGCGAGTGCCGGGCCGTCGGTCGAGACGTCGATCAGATTGAGATAGCCGTGTGCGTGGCTATCGCTAGGATGCGCGGCTAGATTGAGCAATGCGAGGAGCGCTGCACCTGCGGCGTTGTCAACTGCGGGTTTGATGGCTGAGCCTGTATGGATCGGTAGTGAGCAGTTCTCGCGCAGGTAGTCCGCGACTTCGTTGGCATCCGAGTTTTTACGCATCAGCACGCCGACGCTCATGCCGCGTTCGATTGGGTTGAGGTCTTGCAGTAGCTTGAGAATCAGTTCGTTGCGTGTGGGGCTGTCGTTTTTCTGCGCTTCAATCCAGCAACTGAAGCCGCTCAAGCCTTTGGTTGCAGGGGATGCTTCGTGCGTTTGCCACGCGCGTGCCCAGCGTATGGCGGCATCGGTCGAGAAAGTTTCGGCTATCAGGGCGTGGTCTTCAAAAACCTCGTTGACCGCGTCGAGGATGGGTGGAGCTGAGCGCCAAGACATCGAGAGCGGTTGTTTAACGATACGATTTGCGCCGCCGACGTTGTAGTGCGCTTGGATATCGTGAAACAGGCGGTCGTCGCTGTTGCGCCAGAGGTAGAGGCATTGCTTGGTGTCGCCGACGTAGAAAAAGGATCGCTCACCGGAGTCGTCTTGCACGATCTCGTCGATCAGGTTGGCGACGACTTCCCACTGTGGGCGGCTAGTATCTTGGAACTCATCGAACAGCCAGTGGTCAAATTGACCGTCGAGGCGGAAGTCCATCAGTTGCCGCGTCATCGGATCGACTTCGCCCATCGGCGAGCCTGCGGAGTCGGGTGCGAGGAGGTGCGTGAGATCGGCGAAGGCGAGGCGTCCGGGGCGGCGCACGATACGGTCGTAGTTGTCGTGATAGGCCTGTAAAATGCGATGCACGCCTTGGGTGTTTTCGAGCGCGCGCTTCAGATGGTGCCAGATGATGGCGCGTAAGCAGTCGGCGAGGGCGTTGCAGAGTGCGCTGCTCAGTTGTAGCTCTTTGCGTACTTTGATAGTCCCTTGGCCTGCGAGGATGTCGGGCGCGACAGCCAGTGCATTGTTGAGTAAGGTGTTGAGCTTTTCGTTGCCGCCGTAGTTACGGATCGCGTTGGCCGCGGAGTTAAAATCGTTGATCTGTGCTTTGCCAAGATCGTCGGGGAGGGCGGCGAGGAGATTGTTGGCCAGCTGCTCCCAGTCGGGTGCGACACTGGTCTGCCACGGGCAACCTTGCGGCCAGATAGTCGCGGCCTGTCCCCAGCGATCGGCATCGGGGGTGTCGAGGTAGAGTGCGTACAGCTGCTCGATGAACTCGGAGACGACTTTCTCAATGCTACGTGCCTCTTGTCCGTAGGTGGCTTGTTTGAAGGCGTGCCAAAATTCGTTGAGCTCGGTGGTCAGTTCGCCTGGGCGGTGCACGATGCTGTCGCGCACTTCGTTGCGCATGCGTGGTTCACTGCTTTCGTCGAGCAGCTTGAGACTGCCTGAGAGGCCGAGCTCGAGTGCGAAGCTAGAAACGACACGGAAGAAAAAGCTATCGAGGGTCTGCAGGTTGAGCTTGTGCATGCTGTGGATCAGCAATTTTAGCAGGTGGTGGTAGCGTGCGCAGTCGGCAGTGATCGCTAGTTCTTTCGAAAGCGAGGCGGCCTTGGATGGATCTTCGGCGGCATCACAAAGCTTCTCGATGATCTTATGGAAGAACTCACCAGCTGCGGTGCGTGTGAACGTCAGGGCGATAATACGCTCTGGTTGCTCAAAGGCATGCAGCAGATAGATGAAGCGATTGGTGAGCGTATAGGTCTTACCCGAACCAGCGGAGGCGGAGATCGCAATATTTTGAAGTGAGTTCAATGAATCAAATGCTAGGAAGCCGGTGAGTCTTGTCCATCTACAATACGGATTTTCAATGCCGAGAATCGCCTCTGCTGGCGACTTCATTTACAGGAGCCAGCGTGGCACGCCTCGCAGAGTGTCGCTTTCACTGGCACCACCGTGGGGTCGACACAAAAAAACGCCACTCCCGAGGGAGTGGCGTTAATTGGAAAAAAGTGCGTCGACTTATTTGAAGGCAGCTTCGGCTTCCGCAACTGTCTTGGAGACACGGGAAACGATCTGGTAAGGGTCGCCTTGTGAGTTTGGACGACGGTCTTCGAGGTAGCCCTTGTATGCATCGTCAACGACGAAGCCGTGTGGGACGCGGATCGAAGCACCACGGTCAGCAACACCCCAAGAGAACTTGTCGATCGACTGTGTTTCGTGGAGACCTGTGAGGCGCATGTGATTGTCAGGGCCGTATGCAGCGATGTGCTCGTCCTTGTATTCTTCGAACTTGTCCATGAGCTTGAGGAAGTAATCCTTGCCGCCGGTGTCGCGCATGTAGTCTGTGGAGAAGTTGCAGTGCATACCGGAACCGTTCCAGTCACCTGAGTAAGGCTTGCAGTGGTATTCTACATCGACGCCATACTTTTCGCAGAGGCGCTGGAGGATGTAGCGAGCGACCCAGATCTGGTCGCAGGCTTTGTGTGCACCTTTGCCGAACACTTGGAATTCCCACTGGCCCTTTGCCACTTCGGCATTAATACCTTCGTGGTTAATACCTGCGTCGAGGCAGATGTCGAGGTGCTCTTCAACGATTGCACGAGCGATCTCGCCGACAGAAGAGTAGCCTGCGCCACAGTAGTAATCACCTTGTGGTGCTGGGAAGCCTTCCTGAGGCCAGCCGAGTGCGCGGCCGTCTTGGAGGAGAAAGTATTCTTGCTCAAGACCGACCCAGAGGCCTTTGTCTTCGGCGATGGTCGCACGCGCATTGGATGGGTGTGGAGTGCCATCTGGGTTCATGACTTCACACATTACGAGGAATGCGTTCTTACGAGTGCTGTCAGGGTAGCATGCGACTGGCTTTAGGATACAGTCAGAGCTGCTGCCTTCGGCTTGTTGAGTCGAGCTGCCGTCGAAGCCCCAAAGAGGGCAGTCGTCGAGCGACCATGTGCTGAGATCACCGTCTTTGACGCATGTCTTGCCACGAATGTTTGCGACGGGTGTATAACCGTCGAGCCAGAGGTATTCTAGTTTGATTTTAGCCATAATAATTTGTGAATGAGTTGTCGTTGAATTGTCAGATTAAGCAGTTTTAAAAATGAGTGAACAAATCGACCTCATCTTAAGAGACATGCGAATTTAGCAAAATGCGTGCCAGAGAAGGCTTCGCAAGTTTTTTTGGCCACGATTTAATAAATCTGACCATATTTTTGACGAGTTCTTGCCAAATAGAAGGCAAATGGCTCAAATTGACCACTTATCTATGCATGAGGCTAAAAATACTGCGCGGGCAGTCGTTCATATCGGTTATGATGGCCGTGTGCATAAGACGTTTAAGGGGCCGCAGGCCCGTGAGCGCTATGAAAACGAAGTGCGAGTGTTGGACTTTTTGCAGAAACATGGCTGCGCGTTTGTGCCGCAAATCATTGATAAGGAAGATGATGGGCTGTATTTAGTGACGAGTAACTGCGGTAAGCTCGTCGATCACGTGAGTGATGAGAAGAAGAAGCGGATTTTTACGGAGCTGGAGCAATACGGCGTACGTCATGATGATGCGGAAGTGCGTAATATTACTTACAATACGCAGCTTGGCCGGTTTTGTGTGATTGATTTCGAGTTTGCGACGATTTTGGAGCCGGGCTATCCGCCTTCGCCGAAGATGCAGTCGAATCCAAATCGTGATGAGTGGAAAGCATAGTATGGCAGAAGAGCTAGCAGATTCGGCAGAGACAGTGCGGTGGTTTGGCCAGACAGATGTTGGGCGTTTTCGCAAGGACAACCAAGACTCGTTTCTTTTGCTGGCGGTGGATGGCGAAGGCGTGAAGCGTCTCGGTAAATACGGCGAAGCGGATCTCAAGGCGAACGATTTCATTTTTGCCGTTAGCGACGGTATGGGCGGCGCCAAGGCGGGCGATTTTGCCAGTCGGATCGCGATCGATAAGATCACTCAGCTATTCCCGCAGAGTTTCCGCACGGCGGCTGCGGGCATCGAAATCGGCTTTCAGGATCTTTTAGGTGAGTTGTTTGACCAGATCCATGCTGAGCTCACACATATGGGGTTTAGTTATGAAGAGCTGCAAGGTATGGGCGCTACCTTGAGTCTGTGCTGGGTGCGCCCAGGATGGCTCTATTTCGCCCATGTGGGTGATAGTCGTATTTATCATTTGCCCAAGGCGGGCGGCATTAATCAAGTGAGCCACGATCACACGCATGTCGGATGGTTGCAGCGTGATGGGCAATTGACTGAGAAGGCGGCGCGTAGCCATGCTGGGCGTAATGCCCTGCAACAAGTGCTTGGCGGCAAGAACCAGAACCTCAGTCCGCACTTTGGAGCGATCGGCTATGAGTCCGGTGATCGTTTTTTAATTTGCTCCGATGGCTTGGTCGAAGGGTTGTTTAACCGAGGAATGGAGCGGATCATTCGTAATCCAGCGCCACACCTTAAAGGCACGCCCGCTGAGATGCTGGTAACCGAAGCGGTGCAGACTGATGGTAAGGATAATACTACTGCGGTGGTGTTTGAGATGGCTTAGGTCGGGGCGAGCCCCAACAAATTCACAAGTAGCTGTGTAGGGACCGGGTTTATCCCAGGATGGCAGAGTTCTAAATCTATCCCGCGAGGGTATTCCAGATCGCGGGGTAAACCCGCTCGCTACAAACTTCGCTATTTTCGGCGTTACGTAGCGATGGAAGCAGGCGGGTTTCATCCCTCACCAACGCGCTACGCGATCTCAATTCCCGTCGCACCACTTTTTCGGTCTTTGGCGATCAGCATATAGATCGACGGCAGAAAAAGCAGTGTAAACAGCGTGCCGATTGCCATGCCGCCAACCAGCACGAGGCCGATCGAATTGCGTGCTTCAGCACCTGCACCTGTGACCAGTGTCAGCGGGAAGTGACCCGCTACGGTGGCGACGGTGGTCATTAAAATTGGTCGTAGGCGCACTTCGCTGGCTTCTTGAATCGCATCGAGCTTTGCTTTGCCTTCGCGCTGTAGTTGATTGGCGAATTCGACGATTAAAATACCGTTCTTGGCGACTAGGCCGACGAGTGTGACTAGACCGACTTGCGAGTAGATATTTAGCGTAGTCGTCCAGCCATCGGTCCAGAAGGGCACGCTCGGGCTGAGCATTTTCAAGAAGGTAAAGATCAATGCACCAAACATTGCCAGTGGCACCGAACCGAGTAGTATGATGAAAGGGTCGCGGAAGCTGTTGAACTGAGCGGCGAGCACCATAAAGATTAGTACCAGCGCGAGACAGAACGCAGGCAGGAATTTATTGCCCTCGGTGCGCAGTTGGCGTGACTCGCCGTCGTAGTCCACCCGATAGCCGTCGGGCAAGATTTCGGCGGCAGCATCTTCGAGGAAACTGAGACCTTGGTCGAGTGGACCCATATAGACGCCGCTCATTTTTACGGCATTGAATTGCTGGAAGCGATTGAGAGAGCGTGGCTGCACACTGTCTTCGAGCGTGGCGACGGTGCTGAGTTGGATCAGCTTATCTTCTGGGCCTTTGATATAGATGTCCTGCAGTTGATCGGCATTCAGGCGTCCGGCCCGTTTGATTTGAGGGATCACTTTATAGCTGCGCCCGTCGATGTTGAAGCGATTCACATAACCGCCGCCGATCAGTGCGCCGAGGTCGGCACCGATGGCGCGTTGGTCGAGCCCGAGTGAGCTGACCATATCATGATCAATTACGAATTGAGTTTGTGGTTGGTCGATTCTGGTGTCGATGATCGGCGGAAAGGCGAAGCGACCGCTGGCAATTGCTTTGTCGTGAATTTGCCGCACAAATTTGAGGATCTCTTCGGGCTCAGCAGTGGAGGCGACGATGAAGTCGACCGGAAAGTCGCTGCCGCCGGGCAGTGCGGCAGGGGTGACGGGGAAGATTCGAACTCCAGGAATCGCGCCGAGTCCCATTTGAGCTTCCGGTATAATGTCGAAGACTGTGCGTTGGCGCTCACTCCACGGGGCGAGAATCATGCCGCTGAAACCACCATTCGGGTAGGTCAACTGAAAGCTGTAGGCAGTTTCTGGGAAGCTGAAAAAGACTTCGTTGGCTTTTTCGGTAAAACGGGAGGTTTCTTCGATCGCGTAGTTGGCAGGTGCATCGACGATGCCAAAGATGACACCTTGGTCTTCGGTTGGTGCGAGTTCCTTTGGCGAGAGCACGAACATCGGTAGGCACATCAGAGTGAGCACGCCCCAACAGCAGTAAATAACCCAACGAGTTTGCAGGCTAGTTCGTAAGATGCCGCCGTAGGTTTTTCTCAAACGGTCAAAGCCATTATTAATTAGCAGTGCAAGCCCAGTATGTTCACCGCTCTTGAGTAGCTTGGACGAAATCATCGGACTGAGGGTGAGTGCCACGATGGTTGATATGATCACAGCGCCGCACAGCGTGAGCGCAAACTCGCGAAACAGTGATCC